>CAYSWL010000114.1:0-4582 GCA_964434745.1 uncultured Candidatus Bathyarchaeia archaeon
TCCGTTCCCCGCTGTATTGTGGTCTTCGGCCACGAGAACCTGGGAAAGCTGGCAATCCACTTAATAACCTTACACAAAGTTCGTGATTTTGGCTAAACTTTATAACTTAGCGCAATGAGTTTTGATGAGAGTGACCATCATATGATGAACGTGTTGACACAAATGCAACAGCCGTTAACTAATCAATTCGGGTTTGGCGGTGACAATCTCCTTACTCAGATTTTAAGTATAGCTTTTTACGGCGTTTTCATAGTTTTCCTGTTCTACGGTCAAAGAATTCAAATGTATATTATGATCAGGGAAGTAGAAAGTTCGCTTTTTAAGCTAAAGTTTATGCGGGATGAGGGGCGTAAAACCGCGATTGAAACAATTAAAGAAATCGGTAAACCCAGTGTAGATCCATCAAGTAGGGTTGATCGGTATCTTGAATACTTTACAATTGCTCCGCAGAATATGGATCCTGCTGGTATTGTATACAAACTTGACCATATTCTTGATACAAGAGATATGCGCCTAAAAGAAGAAGTTAAACTTATGGCGCCTGCTAGTGATGAAACTCAAGTAAATAACTTAGAGAATACTCTAGAAGCGGCCATGGCGCTAAATTACATCTACAAAGTTGTACGCCACTTCTATTTGCAAGGCAAAAAAACTCTTAGTCTCTACACGATCATGCAATTACAAATGATCTTACCAATGGTCATGAAAGAAGCTGAAGCATACGGAAGTGCTTTGAAAGCTTTCTCATTTGGACAACCCATCGGAGACAGTATCGGCCCACTAATTTCAGCAAAACTAATGCACGGCTACGAAGTACGTAAAGTACCTAAAGATTGTGTTGTAGCTTCAGTACCATTTGAAGGACGAAACGCACTAGTAATGAAAGCTGAAGGCCCAGGCGGTAACGTAGGCAAACCTGGTGATGCAATAAAAACAGTTATTGACGAAAACAAAGGCAAAATCGCAGCTGTAGTCATGATAGACGCAGGTCTTAAATTAGAAGGAGAAGCAGTAGGTGAAATCGCTGAAGGAATCGGCGCTGCAATAGGTGGACCAGGTGTTGATGCATTCAAGATTGAAGAATCAATCTCCGAATACAAGATTCCTCTCTATGCCGTAGTCATAAAAGAAGACATAGGCGATGCAGTTTCACTGATGCGCAAAGAAATCTCTGACAGTGCAGACAAAGCTATTGAACGCGTAAAAATAATCATTAACGAGCGAACAAAAGAAGGCGATACCGTGATAATCTTTGGAGTAGGCAACAGCATCGGAGTTGCACAATAGGAGGATATGAAAATGCAAATACAAACAGCAACTAGAAGTAAAGAACCTAATAAAATCTCAAATTTCGTGCAAGCAGCCATCTATGCAGTCTTCATACTTGCTGCAGTATCTATCGCGGCCGCGATCGGAGCACTATATGAAAGCCCTCAAGCAATAGAAGTCTCACTATTCTTCTTTGCAATAGGCTTCATCTCTATGGCACTAGCTGGCTATATCCTATTCCAATCCCGTAAACGTGTTGCTGCCCTAAAAACAGAAACCCCGCAAATCCTTACCACAGTCGAATGCAGTAAATGCGGCATCAAAACTACCAGAGAATTCCAACGCGGCGACTATGTCTTTAAAGAACTTGAACAATGCGACAAATGCGACGATAAAAAGCTAATAACAGCCATCTATCGAGAAGTAAAAACCAAAGAAAAACCTCCCACCGTCTAAGTTAAGACGGTGCATCCATCTTCTTTAACTATAATTGTATGCTCTGCTTGAGCTACAGTTTTTCTTGATACCTCTACAAGTACTGGATAGCTCATAATTGCTTTTGTTGTTATAAGCTCTTTAAATGCATCTTTGTATTTTTCTTGAGGAACAACGTTTTGTATCCAACGTTCAGCAAAAGGTAATGTGAAAAAGTTTTCTTCTATGTATTTTATGAGTTGTTTTGCATAAGCTGATTTTCCAGCTTTAGGTTTTACTAGGCGAAAGATGGTTTTCATTGGTGCATCTTCTACTGCACCGTACGCTTCACGGACAGTAACAAATGGTTCTAATGCGTAGATTTCTCCAGTGTGAATTTTAGTTAATGACATTTGGTGTACGTTTGGTATGCTTGTTCCTGCGTGGATTAAATATCGGCCTACAGAATGGCCAGTTAGGTTGCTAATTGGCTTGTATCCGCGGTTTTTTATAGCGTTTTCAACAGCGGCGCCGATTTTTCCAATTTGCACATCATTTGTAATGTTTGCAATAGCTGTTTTTAATGCAAGTTCTGCAGTTTCAGTCATTATCTTGTATTCAGGATTAAAGCATGCAGTGAAAGCTGTGTCAGTTACGTAACCGTCTATTTGTACACCTAAATCGACTTTAACAACTGAATTTTCTGGTATTATGTTTTTATCTCCAGGTGGGGAGGTGTAATGTGCAGTAATCTCGTTAATAGAAACATTAGTTGGGAATGCGGGTTTGCCTCCTTTGGCGCGTATAGTAGCTTCAACTTTTTCGCATACCTCAATAATTGGCATATTTTCACGTACATAACTGCGCATTTCCTCGCGGGTCTCACGCAATATTTTTCCGGATAAACGGAACTTTTCAAGTGCTTCTTCATCATAAAGGGGCATTCATGTTCACTTCGCAGCTAACAAGAGTATACTAAGTTGCATACCTCTCTTGTTATTTAAATTTATAACCTTGCATAAAAAATAAAATAATATTTTAAAAAAATGGTTGTTAAGGTTTGTATGTTTTAGGTTCTGGTATGGTAAAGGTGTTGCCGCCAAGATGAAGTAGTAGTCTTGATGTTTTAAGATCATAGCTTTCAGTAAATACTCCTGGGTCTGCATAGGCTTCAACTATTTTACCCACAAAGACACTATGATCTCCAGTTTTCGTCTGATCTTCAACAATGCATTCAAGGTGGGCAATACATTCTTTAATTGCTGGCGCTTTGACTTTTTTTGAAGGCATAGGTGTAAGACCGGCTTTTTTGAATTTATCAAAGCTACGTCCACTAAATGTTCCACATGAATACGTAGATTGCAATAACTCTAGTGTTGGTATGTTTATTACAAATTCGCCTGATTCTTCAATAAGTTTATGTGAATGCCTCTGAGGTGAAATACTAATTGCTACTAACGGTGGCGCCATTGAAGTGGGCATAATCCAAGCTACCGCAATAATATTGGGCTTACTTCCTGCTTGTGTACCAAGACAGCTTACAAGTACTGCATGCATAGGGTGAACTAATCGATACGCGTAAGAAGAATTTACACTAACTTTACCAGCCATATAGATCACAAGATAACTGTCGGTATCATACAATTTGGACTTTTCGCGTCTATATTCTAATAACATATTATTTATTGTATGGTTGTAGTATTGTATTGACCCAAAGCCTTAAACTACTTCTACGGGCAGTAATGAAGGAAAAACAGTTGGATGCTTGCAATATGATGGTTAATGATGGTAGTAAGCGTCGTTGGGTGTGTCCTGAAGACAAATCTAAATGTGACTGTTTAACAACTTGTCCAACTGAGCTTGCAGAAGACTGCCCAGATAGATGTAATCCAGAGAAATGCTGCCAAGGCTGCATGGCAAGTGAAGAAGAAAATGAAGGCGGATAATAAGTGAAGACAAAGGATATATCTCAAGAGACTAGAAAAGCAGTTAACAATGAGAAAGGTGGAAGCATGGCAACTGATAATGAGGATTCGATTATAGTAAATTACTGGATTTTTAAAGTCAAAGATGAAGAAGGCGGATTGTTCGGCCGAAAAGCTATGGATATCTTTTTACATCGTACAAAAGAAGGTTTTTGGGGTATACGCGAAGTAGATGAAAATGGTAAACGTGAAAGCAATGTCTCTTTGCTAAAAAAAGGTGACCGCGCAGTTTTCTACTTAGTCGGCAAAACCTCAAGCAGCTTTATTGGAACATGCACCCTAGACTCAGAGTACATAACTTTGGATACAGAACAATCAAACCAATTAGTACACCGTGAATTCATAGATCCAAATCAAGGCGTATTCATTACCGACGTAAACCGCTGGGAAAAACCGCTTAAAATAGACTTGCTAAGAGGCGAAACATCATTTATAAAAAGAAGTGGAAAATTTGGGCCATTCTTCCAAGGGAGCATTAAAAAAATAAAACATCCCGACGACTACCGAGCCATAATCGCCGCCCACAAACAACACCGCAACAGATAGAATCAAAAGAATTCTTCCATAAATTTATCACAATTATTTTATCCTGTAGTGTTCTTTCTTGATGCAATCACATTCATTTTTAAGCAACCGACCGCTCCAACATTACATAGTAAAAACAACCCAGCGGCTTTCTAAAAGCGATTCATATGCGATCAAAAATTCTTTACCTAACAATAATATTAATTGCCGCCTTGCTTGCGGCTCAATTTTTTACATTTATCCAACAAGATGCCTCTGCAAAACAAGATCCTAAAGAACCCGGTAGAACAAAATCCCCACCCCCACGAAGACCCACATCACCACCTACCCAAACCCCAACTCAAACACCATCAAGAACTCCAACACCAACTGCAACCCCAACACTAAAA
>CAYSWL010000114.1:4682-7976 GCA_964434745.1 uncultured Candidatus Bathyarchaeia archaeon
CCCAACTCAAACACCATCAAGAACTCCAACACCAACTGCAACCCCAACACTAAAACCAACAACCACACCAACCTTAGTCCCCCCTACACTAACACCAAAACCAACGATAACAAATTATCCAACACCAAGTACTTCCCCGACACCGACAATATCACCTTCACCTAATATTACTGCAGCTCCAATAGAAACTCCTACATTAAATCCAACAAATTCCTTAATTCCTACACCTTCAATACATACTCCCCAACCATCACCTACTTTTATTACACCTATACCGACTACAACCATCAACGCTAGCATAATTCCGACAAATACTCCCAAATATTCCTCATCGCCAAATCCATTAAATACCCCTACCCCGACATCTTCAGCAACAATTACAGCCTTACCAAAACTTAATGTGACTTTAACTCCCTTACCAGTCTCTACTCCGTCCACTTTTCCCCTGCAAGGGATCATCTCGTTTTTCGATCAACTTCAAAACGAGCCAGCTTTCCAAAAAATCAGTATACCACTAGCACTTGTTCTTGTAAGCATAGCAATGATTTATTTGCTGCTTAAACCCATTAGCCAACGTAACAAACAGGCCAATTCTGCTTAATTTAATACATATTTTTCTAATTCAATTTTACTCAAATAAATGATTTTAAGATACCTTTATGTATCTTAAATTCTGCACTTGCTTGGAAGAAATATGGCCCAGCATAAGCGAGCAATAATTATTATTCTAACAAGCATCCTCACAGTTGCTCTTATCTTATTTTTATTATCTTCCTTTCAACCTTTGCCCGCTCCAGATAAAAGTATTACAATTAACCCTAATAATGAAAATTGGCCAATGTTCCGTTACGACTTAACCCATACAGGCAACACTCTAAGCAATGCGCCAACCTCTCCAGATCTGTATTGGACATTTACAACACAAAACGCTTACCCTAACGGACCACCAGAAGCAATCAAATCCTCTCCAACAATCGCTAACGGTCTTCTATATTTTGCTGGAGAAATCAATCTTTATTGCCTTAACGCTTCTGATGGAAGCCAAAAATGGATATACCCAACTATGGGAATTGCTGCTGCCACACCAACAGTTGCAGGTCGATACGTTTATGCAGCTGTTGCAGCACTTGCCGACCCTCTTGAAGTTCCATCCAGCCCAAATATAGTCTGCCTTGACGCTTTAACTGGCGCCCAGATATGGAACTTTACCCCTTCCGCACCTATAACTCAATCATCCCCTACTGTAGTTGATGGTTATCTCTATATACAAAGCTACGACGGCAATATTTACTGCCTTGACGCTGCCTCCGGCTACAAAATTTGGAGCTACCAAACCTATGGTTCTGGTATGTCCACTCCAGCAATAGTTGACAGCTTACTCTACATTGGCTCAGGAGATGCTAACATAAACTGCCTTAACGCTAGCACAGGGGCCAAACTTTGGAATTTTACTACAGGAGTAGAAAGACCTTCTCAAGCACGTGCAGTTGTATCCTCCCCAACAATAACTGATGGCTTACTTTACATAGGATCTCTTGACCGCAACATATACTGCCTTAACGCGTCTAATGGCGAAAAAATTTGGAACTATACAACAGGCAACTGGATAGAATCCTCACCAGCAATTGCAGCCGGACGCGTATACATAGGATCAAACGACCATAACCTTTACTGTCTTAATGCATATAGTGGTGAGAAAATCTGGAACTTTTCAACAACAGTAAAAGATGTTCCATACTTTGGCATACAATGCTCCCCAGCTATCGCCCAAGACCAAATATACTTTGGATCCTCAAACTACATTTACTGTCTAAATACCTCTACAGGAGAAAAACTCTGGGAGTACGCTACAGATGGAAATATTGGTTGGAACTCCCCAGCAATAGCAAACAACATCGTATATTTCACCACAGCTGGTGGCACTACATATGCCTTCAAATAGGCTTTAGAAAGATATGTAGATGCAGGTGTTTAACGTTTTAGCCTGAACTGATCTACAATATCTTTTGCTTTTTCTCTGCGTTCTTGGTGTATCGATAGGAACTTGCTAAGTTTTTCTGCTATGTCTTTTTTACATTCTCCACAAAGCATCTCACCTGAACGGCACCGTTGTTCGCGTTCTGCCAATTTGGCATTATCTTCTTCAAAAAGGAAATAGTAGTACTGAAATATGCTACATATTGATGGGTCAGCCCCAAGTTTACGTTGCTCAGCTGCTGTGCCTTTGCCGCCAGTGAATGCATTCCAAACTTTCTTTTTCACTACATCAGGTGGATCTAATGCGAATATGCTAGTTTCCGGCATTGACGCACTCATCTTCCCACCTGCACCTAAACCTGGTAAAAAGCGGCAATGGATTTGAGCAGGCTTGCAGTACCCAAGTTTTTGAGCAATATCTCTAGTTACACGCCAGTATGGGTCTTGATCTATAGCTGCAGGAATTAAGGCCGGCACATTTTCACCTGTCAACTTTTTATGTATAAAACATGGTGCTGCTTGGATTGCAGGCCAAAAAACCCAACCGATATTAGTGCTATCTTGGAATCCAAAAGTTGCACGTGCCGTCGAATACGTAATACGTTTAGCAACCTCTAATGTAATATCATACATCAAATCGATATCTTCAGAATCATAAATTATGAAAGTATCCTCAGGCTTAAAGCCAAGCGCAATCAAATCTAACGCGTTTTCATAAGCATATTGCCGAGTCTGCTTAAGACTAATCCCATCTTTCACCAAAAATTTTTCGTCATCTGTCATCTGAAAATATAATCTAACGCCAAATTTTTGCTGCAAATGCAACGTAAAAATCCAAGGAATAAGATGCCCAATATGCACAGGACCTGAAGGTCCCCTGCCTGTATAAAGAACAAACTTTTTGCCCTGCTCATACATATTAAGTACAGTATCAAGATCACGATGGCTAAAGAAAATATGCCTTTGAATCTGCAAATGCAAACCATCAGTATACTTAGAAATCTTTTGCAACAACTCATCAGTTAACGGTTGAGTCCCAAATTCCTTTATAAGCCGTTCATAATCTACCTTACCTTTAACTTCCCACGGCGTAACAAGCATCTCATTATTGTTATCTTCAGCATTAGACACAGACGTACTATCTCACCATCTATAATAATCCAAATAAAAAGATACACGAAGTATATCTATTTTATAGTGCAAACTTTCGTAATGTTTGTTTACCTTTTTAATTTTTGCTTGATTGATTACTTGTTTTAGTCTGTTTTATTAGATCGGAAGAGCGTCGTGTAGGGAAAGAGTGTAGGATAGGGTGTA
>CAYSWL010000115.1:0-7922 GCA_964434745.1 uncultured Candidatus Bathyarchaeia archaeon
TAACGGGTTCAATATTTTGATTTGCCAAATACCTAAAACTAGCCCTTAAATCATACCCATCATCACCATGCACCTTTGCTATGGACACTTTTTGCTTAGCTTTTCTAATCAGAGGCCTAAACTTTTTATTATCGCCAACTTTTTCATCACTAATCTTTAAACTTATTATTTGGCCAGTTACAACATCTACTGCTAGATGTATTTTGATAAAGCCTTCACAACTTCCACCTATCACATATCCACTCGCAGCGGTTTGAAACTTTTATGCCGCTTGAGTCTACAGCTATGGTTAGCTGCTGGTTTGGGTCTACTTTTGGGTCTAGTTTTATTGGTGTTTTTGTTACTCTCCACCAGATGGTAGTATAGTTTGGCACTTTTAAGCCTTCAATATGGCTAGCTAATGCATCTATGAAGCCTTCAAACTGTCGGTAAGGCAAAATGTAAGCATGCAAAACGGCTAAAAGTGAGATAAAGCTTTGTGTGTAGAGAAATCTAACAGCCTACTTTGCCAGAGTTAAAAGTGTTTAGCTCACCTTTCCAGTTCTTTAAAAAATCTAAATCTAGTAGTATCGAGCCTCTTTTTACTAGTGCCTGGTTGGTTTTGGCCCAATTTCGAGCTTCAACCAAAAATGTGACCCCAAAAACCTAACTATGCAACACTAGCACAAACCAAAATATAATCCTTCAACATAGCAGAAAAAACAAAATTCCTATATGCCATAAACAAAGGAATTAGCGGCTTAGAATTACGCCGAAACCCCTATCGCGTAAATGAGGTAATCAAGCGCGAAAATAGAAGAATACCTTTCTCAAACATGATCTATGTGGGCGATGGACCTACCGATATCCCATGCTTTTCAGCAGTTCAGTCAAACGGCGGAAAAACAATCGGCATTTTAAAGCACACTAAGAGGGGAGACTGTTATAGTTGACACCAAACGTGCATAGGCAATTGCAAGAGGCGAAAGAACTACTCTGGGTCCTTATCACCCAGATTATTCAGAGAACTCTGATCTCTACGATATTCTGAAACTAGAAATTGAAAGAATAGGGCTCGACATTTCAGATGCATCCAAGAGAGAGAAGTAACCGCCATTGAGGCACTTTTGATTTCCAAATTCGAGCGCATGCTGAAAGCAGTGGTAAGCTTCTTATACATTTAAGCGCCAATAGGGTTGCATGCCTAAAAAATTATCGCTTGAAATCAGCAACGAAACTTACGAGAATATGGTTAAGCTTGCTGAAAGTTTTGGCTTGGATTATAAAGCGATTGCTGATTGTATCTTAGAGACCGTTTGTGCAAGGGAACGTCGTATCACCCAACTAAAGGAAATGCCTAGAGCTGAAGCAAAACTTAGCTCTATCCTGAATGATGCCCTGGAAAACTATCCAACGTTTGCTTATGCAATGAGCGACCTATTAACAAAACTCAAAGCGGAAGGGTCATTTTCCATTGATCCTGCAAACGTAGAATGGAATATAGAAGAAGACTTTTTTAGTGTCATATTATGCCCCGAGGCCGCTAATTATAATTTCTATATGATTAATGTTAGGAAAGAGGATGGAAGATATAATCTTGGAACATATACCTCTGTGGGAATTGAAGAAACAAAAGACGGCTCTTTTGATAGGTTAGTTGAAGTAGCTGAATCTATTGATTGCCCATTTGACATAGATGACTACAGGGTTGATGCTGATGATAGCGACGAAGAAAGTTGCACATTATCAATTGAGTATTGGGCTGATTCGCTAGACTGCCTACCTAGCCTCAAAGAGGCAGACCGATTCATTAAGCAAATACTTAAGCAGTCTAAGGTAACACTAAAACGATAACTAACTCTACGGTTTGGAACTATGGTCTATCCCTACATTAATTCATCAAATATGTTGTCGGATTCTTCTGTCAACTGGTCGTCCCAGCATTTCCAGCACATGCCATTATAAGCTGATCTATCTTGTTCAGGTATTTTTTTGCCGCATAAATAACAGGTTTGTTTACTATTCTTAGGTTTCACTTTTATGCCCTCAGTTTCTTTTGTTTTCACTAGTATTTCCATTTTTGTTCTGTTTTGGCATCTAGGACATTTTAGATAGGTCCAGCCGCCGCCTTTTTTGGTTACTCCGTGGGGGCTAAAAAAGTCAGTTAAGAAGGACATTTCAAATTTGTTGCCGCATTTTGGACAGTGGTAAGCTGTGGATTTTTTGTGCCATAATACAAGCATAAACAATCCGCTTGCGACAATCACCAGCCAAACAATCTAATAAGTTACAAGTAGAATGAAGGCGGTAACTGATGTGACTGTAACATAGATTCCTATAAATATCAATGATTTTGCCCAGTCGCCTGATTTTGGTTTACGATAAGTTGACATTCAACTTACCTGGTCTTGTTTATGGCTTCGCATACTTGGTCTGGCTGCTTTGAGGAGAAAACAAACACTTTTCCCTCTTTGGGCGCTACCTCTACAGCATCTCCAAATGATGTAGTGTATGCAACTGAGCCGTCGGTGCCATATCGGATACCTATCCCAAAGTACCGCCCAAAGTTAGCTCTAGTTCTTTTGCAAGAAGCCAAGTCTGTTATTGAATAGGATTTCTTGTTGAACATGCCATAAATCACAGTGATTTTGCCGCCGCTTACTAAGATGCGAAGTCCGCGATAATTCCCGAACAAGAAACCTATCAAAGCTAAAATGCTCCAGGCAATTGATACTCCAACAAAACTCTCCATTGATAAGCCCTCAAAATACAAAATCGTAAAACTAATGAAGACTTCTAAGCAAACAAACATGGCGACTAGACCCTTGACTAGCTTGCCCATTGGTACCCATTCACAATAATCTACAGCTTGCATACTCAAAAAAGGTTAACCAATCATTTAATTTTTATTATCAATATTTGCAGTTTGGACTATTAAATCGTAAATTATGTGATTGAAGGTTTTAGTTTCCGTGTGCCCTCCATGAAAACTTCCAGAAGGGGGTCATAAAGAGTTTCTTTGAAAGTGCCCGATTGTTTTTGAATTCACGGAACACCATTATGTTAGGTGATAACATTTTTGCTGTTATCAGGTTTTGATATTATTAATGTTAATCCTAAACCTAATAATGGGATTGCCCAAATATCAACAAGCCAAATAGTGTTTAACGTTCCAGTAAGATATGAGAAGATAGCGTAAATAGTATAGTATAATCCAACCATTGTTAAAGACAGAGCTAACCATTTTATTGTTTTTTTGCTTTGTTTAGCAAAGTAAAACGCTGCAATAACGCTAAAACCTACAGCTAAAGACATAAGCACTATCGCAGTTAAAGAACCAATACCATTTGCCTCTGAGCTAAAGAATGAAGCTCCCGTCATAGTTATCCTATCTAGCCAACGTATAGCAGAATTGGCCCATAAAGCAACAATATAGCCAAAAAATGTAATCCCCACCCATTTTAACAGCGATGAGATATTGGAATGTCTTTGATGTTTCAAGATTTTAATTGCTAAAATAATCAAAAAAGGCACAGTAAAGATAATTTGCAAAACATAAGATATTCCAAAAGCATAAGATGCCCTCGATTCACCAACTAATGCAAATAGCCATATTGGAGAAGGGATCAAAAGCAAATAGTATATGCTTTCAAGACAAAGTGCAGCCGCTACCCATTTTTTAATGTCAAAAAAACTTCTATGTTTCCAAACTAAAAACAAAACAGCAATACCAATAACAACGCCGATTAGGCGAACTATTATTCCTATGGCTGCAAGCGAATACATCCATCCGCCGACAACAGCACGATAATAATAGTCCCAAGATACAAAAACAATGTTATAGAAGCGCCCAAGACTATCTGGAATTAACCGAATAATCCAGACCAGCAAAGAAAGTAAACTCACAAGAATCCAAAACTTTGCCTTCTTATCAGCTACAAACAAGCCATATTTACCCATATACGGCACTTCAAATAAAAATAGCTGCCAAGTAGCTATTTTAGATTTACTATTATAGTGCACTACCCTATCCTGGAAATTGTGTAAAATCTTTTTTCCGTTTCAACCTAATTTCAGGCTGTTTTAATGCGTATTGGGTTACTTTTGATGGAACCAACAGATTAGTTTTTGGCAAGTTATGGCAAAAATGTTTCTGTTGCGTGCTGTTATGTCCTGAAATTCAAAAATGGTCGGATTAATAGGTTCATTTTACATAATTTATGCGCATCGTTGAGCTTGAAAGCAAACTTTTTACCAGAAACAGGTAAGCTACTCAATTTTGGGGCAAAGCGTTGCGATAGATTGCCAACTGTTGATACTTAGCCACAAGAAGACAGTCTGACTAAAACTTTCCTCATAAAAACACATTAGCCATCACATGCGCTACCATTTACATAGGCAATATAGGCTCAACTCAAATCCTTTGGGGAATAACCCACAACATGCGCTGTACTTTGTAGTGATAAGAGGTTTGTGTGAAAAAGTGTTTTAGAGTCGTCTTTTTGCATATATAACTGCTACCACTACTGCTGCCGCAAGCAGTCCAATGACTATTTGTAGCGGAAACTCAGGAACAGTAGCAGTGGGATTAGGTGTAGCGTCAGGTGTTGGATTCTGGGTTGGTGTTGATTGTAGGGGTGTTGGTGAAGACGAAAATGTTGACTCTATGGCTGCTGTAGTCATAAGCGGATAGTTATCTTGATTATTACCATAAAGGTAGAAGGGCAAATCTCCAACCCCATCACCGTTGGCATCAACACCATCATAGTTACTCCAGTAATTGCCCGAGACTCCGTTATCCCAGTTGTTGACAGAAAGCGAAGATGGACCTATAAAGTTCAAGGTTGAAACTTTTAAAGACATCATGCTTACCGAAACTTGGGCAGCTGTTGTTTTTGCAGGCGAAACAGAAGCGTACGGGCTGCTCATGCCTGTATCGCCAACTTGACGGGTGTTATTTTGGAAATTATTAAGGTAAATGGTGTTGTCTGAAGCTCTAATTAGGTACACGGCATTTTCGTTGTTGATAAAATTATTGTGGGTCAGCGTATTGTTTGAAGAGCTTGATAGAGTAATAGCGTAGTTGTTGCTGGTGAAGTTGTTGCCTGAAACCTTGTTGTTCAAGCTTGAGGAGTCGATATTCAATCCCTTATCATTATTTGTAAACGCGTTTGTGAAAATATTGTTGTTCGAGGAATTGTAGAGGTGAATTGTAGAGTTGTCTGCAAAGATGTTGCTTTGTATGGTTGAATTGTTGGTATACGCTAAAAGCAAGCTTTCGCCTGCGTTTGTGAAAGTTTGGTTATGCACCATTATACGTGTACAATTTATCAAAGCAACATACCCAGCGTCTAAAGGCACCACCTTATCAACCTCATCAACCCAGTAATACACAATCTTGTCTTCCACCAAATTGGAAACATCTATATCATTTACCCAGCCTGCAGCCGAGTAAGCTCCAATTTGCAGGTTCTGGCTATTGTTGTTAAGACGGTTACCCCTAAGGATGCTACGAGTTGCCATATCTAAGTTTATACCTGGACCTGTATTGCTTGCCACATAGTTATCCATTAGGCTGTTGTCGTTACCTGATATTCGAATGCCCCCGCAACAGTACATTATTACATTGGCTTCTATTCGGTTGTTATTAGAGTAACCCTGCAAGTTGATTCCGCTAATAGGAAATTGAGTGATTGTGTTCTTTTTTATGGTGAGGTTGGTAGAGCCGTCGCATTGGATACCTGAGGCAATTGGGAACTGTGAGGGTTTATAGGTCAAGTTGTTGCCCAAAATGAGGATGTTTGAGGAGTAGTCGCAATTTACTGCATCTATCATGGTGCTGACGATGGTATTGTTGGTTATTTGGTTGTTTGACGAAAATGACAATGCAACGGCATATTCCACTTTTGCCTCCACATAGCTGTCGCCTATTATGCTATCAGTAAGGTTTCTTGCTCGAATACCTGCTCTTTCCGCATTGATGGTCAGGTTTAACAGGGTAGCTCCTGAAACACGGTTAATCATAATGCCTGTGCCTTCGTTGGAAATAAGCAAGAGGTTTTTGATAGTTACATTACTTACTTCTGTAAGGGTGATAGCGTCACTTCCTGTAAGCATGAAGCCTTTCCCGTCGAGAACAGCACCATCTTTCTGTATAGTTAGGCAGCCATTTATATCTCCTGTAAGGGTGTATAGATTGCCGTTTCTTGTAATGAGACCAGTGCCTTCCACAGTACCATCAGCATGGATAACGATGCTGGCGTCTTGAGCATAAACATTACCTACAAAGGGGAGGAGTATAGCTGGTAGCAAGATAAGTGGTAATAAAATAATTAAGGCTGCCTTACTCATTTTAATTCACCTTGGCAGTTTTTTGATAACTATACTTTGCTTTTACCACTATTACTAAAATTAAAATGCCTGCAATCAGGGATGCAATAACTAATGTTGTAAATTCGGGGATTGAGGGGGCTGGGCTTGGAGAGACCGTGGATGAAGGTGAAGCCTCTGGGGATGAACTTGTGCTCGGAGACGTAACGCTAGATGTTGTTGGTGAAGGCAGTGCTGAAGTTTCGGGAACTATCATGTTTATTGGTTTCATGAGCGGGTAGTTATCTGTATTTTTAGCGTAAACCACATAGCGACTGTCGCCTATGCCATCGCTGTTTGTGTCCACTCCTGTGTAGTTGCTCCAGAAGTTGCCTTGTTTGCCATCATCCCAAAAGTTTTCGGATGGACCGTTGCTTACATCGTAAACTCCGCCTACATCGTAGAGGGTTTGGTTGTTGCCTACAAAGTTGTTGCGGTAGAACTGGTTGTCTGAGGATGGAACATACGTTGGAGGTGCTCCTAAGAATGAAAAGGTGGCTCCGTGGATGTAGATTGCATAGTTGTTCCCTGTGATATAGTTGTGAACAAACTTGTTGCCTGAGGCGCCATGTAGGTAGATGCCGTTGGTATTATTGGCTATAAGGTTGTTGGTGATGGTGGAACTTGTGGTAAATGCGAGTAGGATGCCTTGGTTTTGGTTGGCTAATGTTAGGTTCTGTGCAATTATGCCTGTGCAGTTAGCAAGTACTACGTACCCTGCATTCAATGGCACCGTCTGGTTATGCTGGTTAACCCAGTAAATTATTGGTTTGCCGTTAAGCATATTTGAGGAGTCAACTTCGTTTGCAAAGTTAGCTCCGTTAATTTGCAGGTTATCTCCGTTATTATTGAACCGGTTGTTTTTCAGGATGTTACCGGTGGATTGGAGACTTAGCCCGCGGTTGTTGGCTATGAACGTGTTTCCTATTATGGTATTTGCGCCGCTATAGCAGAGAATCCCCTGCTCGTTGCCTATGAATGTGTTGTTAAGAACCTGCATGCTGCCCTGAACAATGAGAGCAAAACCATTATCCTCAAAAACGTTAGATTCTACAATATTGCCTGTTGAGATAGTGTCTTGGAAGGAGGCTATGGCGTAGCTGCCGTTTTGCAGAGTGTTGCCGTAAATCAGGTTGTTGTTTGCGCCGTTGAGGTTTATGCCTCTAGTCATGTAGTTTGATATTGTGTTTCCTTTAATGATGTTGTTGGAGGCGTTATCAAGTTGTATGGCTATGGCTACATCACTTAACGTACTGTCGAGGATTTTTATTCCCATGCAATCAAGAAGGTTTATTCCGTCCCCACGGCGACCACTCATATTAACGCGGCTTATAGTACTATTTTCTGTAGATGCAATCATGATGCCTGTGGGCTGGCAGTTCTCGACTATTATATCACGGCAGTTTACCAGTACAATGTAGCCAGCGTTAGAAGGAACCGTTTTGCTTTGGGTATTGAGCCAGTAATAAATGGGTTTGCCGTCTATAGTGTTAGAAGCGTCTAGGTCATTTTCATACCTATAAGAGGAGTAAGAGCGTACCGAAAAGCTACAGTTAACCATGCGATTATCCCTA
>CAYSWL010000116.1:0-7911 GCA_964434745.1 uncultured Candidatus Bathyarchaeia archaeon
CATTCTTTGAATTATTGCTTCTTTTTTTGGTATCATAAAAAATTGGGTCTGCTCTTCTCTAGACTTACTTGCAACTCTGGTATGTTGTTGCCTATTTTTGTACTCTTTTAATATTGTATCTGCTTTTACCTTCAATTCAAAGATTTCTTGTTGTTTTCTACTAATTAAACTGGGCAATATTTCATCAAGTGCAATCGCCCTATATTTAGATACTAAGCCTAATTCCTTTTCTATCAAACCTTTGCTCTCAAGAGAACGAGTTATCTGGTACAAGTGCTCTCTGTGAATCCCTGTCCCTTTAGAAATCATTCCTATTTGCGCAGTGCCAATTTGTGTAAGTACTAAAAACACTCTCGCTTCAGAAGTGGTTAGCCCAAGTTCAACAAGCAAAGTAATTTCTTTGCTATTAACCACTGGTAGCATACAAATTCTCCTTCAAAATGTGTTGCTAATACCTTTCTCTTTGCTTGAAGAGATATTTAACTTCTTTCTATAACCTCTTTTTTAATTTGTAACTAAAATTTGACCAATTAATAGTAACTTTAAATAATGCAATGAAAACCCTTAGCATATCTCTAAAGTAAATGCAAAACCAGTGTGTATTTAAATTCGCTCATTATCTGTCTTTCTTAAGTGTTTTATGTTTTTTATACCGCTTGATATATAGACAAGTTTTTGAAATTTATTGTTGCTTCTTGAGTATATGTTAAAGGCGAGATGTTTGGTTGATAAATACTCAAATAGTTGAAAAATTAAAACAGGTTATAGGTGAAAATTCAATTCTGTCAATTTCCTATCCGAGAGAGCGCAGAATTTTTATTACTATATCTAATAATTGCTTGAAAGACACAATTGAATTTTTAAAACAGAACGATTTTTCTTATCTGTCTGCAATAACTGGATCTCAAACAGATGATAATTTAATTGAACTTCTTTACCATTTAGATAACTCTGGTACGTTAATTACTATAAGGATAATTTTACCTCAAAATGAAGCCTCTATTCCAACAATTACTGACCTAATTATAGGTGCTTCTCTTTATGAACGTGAAATTCATGATTTATTCGGAGTTAAATTTGAGGGTCATCCTGAGCTTAATAAACTCATTTTGCCAGATGAGTGGCAAAATAATAGCTTTCCTCTAAAAACTTAGCCCTTTCTAAAATGTCGCAGTTCATGTACGCTTTGGGCAATTTTGTATGACATCATTTATTTATGAACAATAGCGTTAGTAGAGCTTGATTGCAATGTTTGAGCATTCAGGGCTAACGCTGTTTATACTACTTGTTCCATTAATTATAGCCCCTGTTTCGCTTATCATAGCACGTATTCCAAAAATTGGTGAAATTGCTGCTAAAACATTATGCATCGTAACAATGTTTGTAGTTTTAAGTGCCCTACTATTTTTAATCCCTGTCGTGCAGCTAAGTCCTATTGAAACAGAATTTTTCAGTTTTACCTTAATTACAGGTACTGCCACTATTGGAATTTATGTTGATTTTCTTGCACTCTTACCCGCCATATTATGTTCCTTAGTTGGAGGATTAACACTAATTTATGCGCTTCATTATCTTTCTCCTGATAACAAAGCGCATTCAGCGCTTTTTGGGTTTAATAGATTATATCCTCTATCACTTGTTTTAGTAGCATCTGTTATAGGTGCGCTTTTCTCAAGCAATATGATTGGGCTTCTCTTTTTTTGGGAATTAATTAGTCTTTGTCTTTTTGGTGTAATTTCTTTCTGGCAAAAAGAAAAAGATAGTGTTAGAGCGGCTTTCAAATGCTTTATTATGACCCATATAGGCAGTTTAGCTTTATTCATTGCTACAATAGTTTTGTTTTCCGAAACAGGTACTTTGAACATGTTTGAATTCCAAAACAGTTTAGTGCCTACTGGTATTGCTGCTCTGCTAACATTACCTCTACTCCTTATCGCTTTACTCCCTAAAACTGTGCAAGTTCCCTTCCATACTTGGTTGCCTGATTCTACAGTTGCTCCTATGCCTACTATGCTTCTAATTTTAGCAAGTGATTTGGCTGGAGTTTACTTAATTATTAGATTTTTCACACAAGTACTTAGACCAGTAATGGAGCAAATACCTAATGTGCCTTTTGTAGGCTTCTTTGGTAACATTAACCTTTGGAGTTTATTGCTATCAACTATTGGAATAATTACCCTCATCTCAGCTGCAGTAAACGCGCTTATGGCAACTAATCTAAAAAAAATATTAGCTTATAGCGTAATTTCCGAATTAGGTTTTAGTGTTATGGTTGCAGGATTTGCTACTGGTTTAGGTGTAGTCTCTGGCCTATTTTATTTAACCTCTCACGTTTTTGTCGCAGGTCTACTTTTCCTTTGTATGGGTGCAGTAATTTTCGCAACTGGAAAAACAAATATTGACCAAATCGGTGGTTTGTACAAATATATGCCTATTACTACGACTTTTAGTGCAATTAGTGTTCTTGCCATCGGTGGGTTGCCTCTGCTAAGTGAATTCACAGGAAAATATTTGATAATTCATTCTACTCTTGAAATCGGCTCACCCTTCTTCTTGGCAGCTACAATTTTAGGCGGCGTATTTCATCTAGCCATCGGTCTAAGACTACTTTACTCGGTGTTTCTTGATAAGGATGAACATGTAAATGCAGCTTCAAAAATACGAGATCCACCTGTTACTATGCTTATCCCCATGTTTATAATGGCTAATTTTATAGTAATCTTAGGCATATTGCCTAATCTTTTGATCGATAATTTCCTTCTTCCAGGAATTGGACAGCTAGGTTTTCCAGTTGGTTTAGTTGAACCATTTGGTATAATAAGTACCTCTCTTGGTTTTTGGACTCCACTTTTAATAGCGGCGTTAATCTTTACCCTAGTCTCTGCACTTTCACTTTTTGTTACTCGCTTTACCAAGAAAAAAGAACAAGACGTTAATAATGCGGATGCTTTCAAACCATTTCTTTGTGGAGAAGAAGCAACTGATCAATATAAGCCACAATCAGGTTTGCACTACCAATCAATAATTCCTAGCGTTATACTTGATAAAACAGAGCATAAATCGGATGTTGACAATTTCTATAATTTTCTTATTAGAAAATTCTCAGATGTGAGCAAAGCTCTATCTAGATTTGATATGGGTCAGCATTTTTCACTGGCCTTTCTCTCATTTGTCCTAGGAACCATAGCTTTTCTGATAATAGTAATCTTTGCGGTGTAAAAAATGGAGCCAATTGTCTTTATTACCTTATTAGTTTCTGCGGCATTTACAGTGCTCGCATTCTTTGCAGGCAGCACAAAAAGAATTATTCATATGCTAGTTCTCCAGGCGGGGGCAATTGGGTTCTTTGCACTTATGACCTGCATAGTTAATCTAGTAGTAGGTTTACAATTTGAGGCATTGCTAACTTTTCTACTAGCCTTTTCTGAATGGTTTAGCTGCGCAATAATTTCTCCTCTCATAATTTATTGGGGAATGATTAAAACTAAAAATCAAGAGGATAAACCGAGTATCGGCTTTAAAAATTCAGTAATTGCTATTGTACTACTTGCTCTCATTAGTGTTGCTGTTGCTATTGGTGTTGCATTTACATTACCCGCTCAGTTTGAGGTATTACCTTTCACGTTTTTCATATTTGCAATTTCAATAGGAATCATAATCACCCGCAAAGATCCAATAAAAATTCTCGTTGGTTTTAACATGGCTGAAACCGCACTTTATCCTCTAATAGTCGAAAGCCCTGTCGGAATAATCCCTTTCATGCTGGTAATTATGGTCTTCACTAACCTGGTTGGTGTGTTTGTAATTTCAGAAGCTTACAAAGAATATGGCACACTATCAATCAACGAATGGAGTTGGACTGAATAATGGAATCAATTTTACCTTTAGTGCTCCTTATTACACCATTTTTCATTGGCGCTGTGTGTCTCCTTACTTATCCTTTTAAATATTTAGATCCATTTATGAAAAAAGGGTACAAGTTTCTTTTAGTCTTTGGAACCGGCTTGACTTTAACTATTGTCTCTTCTATTGTTCCTTTAATATTATCTGGAGAAGTTCTTCAGACACCTTGGCTTTCTCTTCAAATTGACTTAACTAATATTGCAGGTCTTGTAGCTGTAGCCGTAATTTTCTTTCTTACCTCAATTTACACTCTAAAAGCTGATAAAGAAGGTAGACTAAAACCAAGCCTTTACAATTTCTTCGTTTTTGTGTTTCTATTTTGTATGCTTGGATTGCTGACAATATTTGACCTATTTGGTATCTTCTTACTAGTTGAGTTGCTTATTGGTGTATCAATAATACTTGTTGTACATGCTCCTGGAAAATTGTCTCCTGAGGCAAGTTTCAAGTATCTAATAATTACCGCAGTAAGTGCTCTGTTCGTCTTAACTGCAACTCTATTAGTCTACATGACTACTCAAACTTCAAACCTTTTTGAAATAGTAAGTGCTCCTGGTGCTTTAGCTGAAAATGCCCGTTTAGTTATGATAATTGTGGTTCTCTTAGTGGCTGGAATAGGCGCTGATATCGGGCTCGTACCTTTTCACGGTTGGTTGCCAGACGTGTTCCCTGCATCTACCCCTGTTGTAAACGCCTTCTTTTGTGCTGAACCCATAGCGCTTATTCTGGCTCTGTATAAGGTCGTCTCACCGTTCTATGAAATTTACCCCTCTGCATTAATTATATTTGTAATGACTTGTGTTGGCTTTGCATCAATGTTTATCGGTTCTATGCTTGCATATACCCAGAAAGACGCTCTACATATGATAGCGTACATAAGTATCGATACTTTTGGCACAGCACTTTTAGCTTTAGGCTTATTTACCCCTCTTGGGTCTATTGCTGGACAAATTTACATAATAAACGGTGCCCTGATGAAGACAGGTATCTTGCTCTGTTTAGGTTCTGTTTATATCCGTACTGGTCTGCGAAATATGTCTCTGCTTGGCGGTTTATCTGGTACAATGAAAAAGACTTCATTAACCTATCTTATCTGCATTCTTTCATTAGTAGGTATTCCACCTTTAAGTGGATTTTATGCAAAATGGCTAATTTTTAATGCCATTTACTTCTTTTTACTACCTCAGATAGGTATTTTGCCTGCAGTCTTTATCTTATCCCTTCTTGTAGGATTTTCAATAGTGCCTTTTGTAGTCTTGATGAGATCATATAACAAGATTTTTCTTGGTACACCAACGGCTAATTTTGCTTCCAGTGAAGTAGATAGTAGTATGTGGTTGCCCGGTGCAATTATTGCTATATTAGCTATTGTGATTGGAATTTTACCTGGCCTTCTTTTGGGTTTAACAATCCCAATTTAGGCCCTTGTTCTCTTTAAAACAAAACCCTGCTTATGCATTAGTGCTTCTATGAAATAGCCACTCTTTAATTTTAATTTCTAAGCCAAGGTCAATATTTAACTGCTCAATAAGCTTAGTTATTGCATAACCACTTCTGCTAGCTATTTTAATTAATTGATGTTTAGTATTATAGACTTTGTAGTTGTTTTCCTTATCGATTTCAATGGTGTCTTCTCTTTGAGTTAACTCTCCTAGTATATGGATCTTAATTTCTGAATCTGCAAAACTACCTGAAAGAATTTTCGTGGCAGAATACTTGGTTTCTTTGCTTTCTACTTCATTGTTTAAAATGTTATTTCCAGGTTCTTTTTGCGTAGTATCCATCTTTGATTTTGTAATTTCTTTAATTTTATCTTCTATCTTTGTAAAGCCATATTTTTCTGTTAAGAATTCATCTAAAAATTTTGTCTCTGTATGATGGAACATTACATCTTTGAGGACCAAAACTACAGTTTCTTCGCAATCAGACAATAGCGTTTCCTCATATGCGCTTTGATATATCTTTTATTTTGTTGGTGTATATAATTCTTCGCGACTTTGGGATACAATAAAGAAATCAGATGAAAAATTTATGGCTTTTTTTGGACAGTTATCTTTACATTGTCCACAAAATACGCACTTTTCAATTTGTATATGTACTTTTTTGTTTTCAATTGGACTGATTGCCCCTGTAGGACAGGTTCTTATACAAAGTAAGCATCCAATGCACAGATCAGTGTCTAACTGTATTTTGCCTCTATAGTTTTCAGAAACAGCTACAAATTCGTTCACTTTTGTAAATGATTTTTTAGTAGCAGGTTTTCTAAATAGCGATTTTAAGGCTTCTTTAATCATTACCTTTTCATCCTGTTATAATCCTATTATATTTAACGCTGTAGCAATTACAATCAATATTATCGGAATAGACCAGTAAAACTTGAGTGCCTGTCGAGGTTTTGCTCGCGCAAGTAACGTTCTAGGAAATGTAATTGTTAAGAGCATAATAATTAACGCCGCTGGCAAATTAGCAACCAAGTCTGATAATGGTCCTAGAAAATGGTTACTATTTAAAGCTGGTATATTGAAAAAAAGTGTTGCTGCAAGAAATGCCAACGCAAATGATAGTATCGACTTTGACATTTTCATTAAAGCAAGATACGGACCACTATACTCTACCAGTGATCCATGTGCAATTTCAGTTTTTGCCTCAGATAAGTCAAATGGTAATACTCCTACTGCTATGGGTATACATAACAAAAAAGCGGCTGCTGCCAATGCCATGCTAATATGTGAAAAAGCTAAGGGCATACCCGCAATCTCTTGGGCAGCAATAATACTATACGAAGTTACTGAGAAACCTGTCTTAAAGACTATCAATCCAATTGATAAAACAAATGGAACCTCATAGCAAATTAACATAGTTATTGTCCGAGAAAATCCAATAGTGGCAAAAGGATTTCCTGAAGCCGCCCCCCCTATCATAATCATTAATGACGGCATAGACAATAGATAAATTACTAGAATTAAATCACCGACAAAGTTTACTCTAAATAAAGTCGAGATAAACGGAATTAAGACACCTATTATCGCGCAAATTACTGCTAAAATAGGTGCAATAGCAAATATTGATGCAGAGGCATTTTCTGGTATTATTCTTTCTTTTCCAAAGAGTTTGAAAAAATCGTAAAATGGCTGAATAATAGGCGGACCTATCCTGTTTTGTAAGCGTGCATGAAGTTTTCTATCTATTCCTTCAAAAATTAGGCTTATCACCACTATTAGTGGACATAAAGCGAATACTAATATTACTCCTAAGGGTGTATCAATCATAATATGCTCCACCTATTACCTGTCTGCGCAGCTAATACACGGATCAATTGACGCCACTACAACTGGAATATCTGCAACCTCCAAGCCTTTTAATAAGGTCTTTAGGCAAATTATGTTTGCTAATGTTGGGGTACGAATTTTTAGCCGTTTTAAGCCTTCTTTTCCGTCTGTTTTTGCATAATACAAAAGTTCCCCTCTTGGGGCTTCAATCCTTGCGATTGATTCCCCTTCTTTGATTCCTCTGGACAATTTTAACGCAGTACCGTCTACTTTTATTGAACCTGATGGCAGATTGTTTAATATAGCGTTTATTATTTTTTGCGACTCAATTATTTCAAGAATTCTCACTTCTGCTCGTGCAAACGAATCTCCTCTAGTTGAGGTGATTTTTGAAAATTCTTCTTTTAATTCTCCATATGCACCATAAGGGTCCTCAGTGCGTATATCATATTCTATGCCTGAAGCACGAGCTATTGGTCCAACGACACAAAATCTTTTTGCATCTTCTTTTGTTAACACACCTATTCCTTTAAGTCTATTTGCTACTGTTTTACCGCGAAGAATCTTTAGCATATATTGCGCAGTTTTCTCTACCTCAGCATTGAATGTCTTAATTTTATCAATATGGTTTTGATTTAGGTCTGCTCTAACCCCGCCGATGGTATTTAACGAGTGATGAACTCGGTTTCCAGTAGTTTCTTCAAATATGTCCATTATGTTTTCTCGAATTCTCATAGCA
>CAYSWL010000117.1:0-7680 GCA_964434745.1 uncultured Candidatus Bathyarchaeia archaeon
TTTTTACAAAAATCATTACCCTTACCAAACTCTTCGCGTATGATTTCGACTATGTCTTCGGCGTGGCTATCGTCTTTGGCAAAAACGAGTGTTTTGGGAACCTCTTTGCGACTGGGGAAAATCTCGGTAAAGAGTCTATCTCTAAAAGTTCGAATAACTGTCCTTATTTGGTCTTTAGCTACAACACTACGATCAAGCTCTGTGGGCTTATATTCTAAATCCTCAGATAGCTGCTCCCAACGTACGCTACGAGTTTGCTTGTTGCGTCTATCAACATAAAAGCCAGCCTCAACCTTACCGCCACCCCCAGTAATCTTGGTCTTTATTAGATAAACATCGTAGCCAACGTTTACACCATCAGCAACTGCTCTATCATGCCCGTACTCCATGACCAAGTTCTGATTAAAGAAACCCAACGTCTGCTTTGAAGGTGTGGCCGTTAGCCCGATAATGAAGGCGTCAAAGTATTCAAGCACCTGACGCCACAAGTTGTAGATGGAGCGGTGGCACTCATCAGTAACTATGATGTCAAAGGTTTCAATAGGAATTTGCGGATTATAAGCCACGTTAACGGGTTTTGTGTCTTTGAAGGATAACTCAAACGATGAGCCTTCCTCATTCTCCTCGGCAAAGTCTTCACCTTTTAGCATAGCATAAAGCCGCTGGATAGTGGTTATGCAAACCCGGCTAACCAAATCAATGTTACGTGAGGTTAAGCGCTGGGCATTGTAAAGCTCAGTAAATTTGCGCCCATCATCAGGGGTCTTATACTGCTGAAATTCCTGTAAGGTCTGCTTAGCCAAAGTGTTGCGGTCAACCAAAAACAAAACTCGCCTTGCCACACCGAACTTGATTAGCCGATAAACCTCAGTTACGCTGGTGAAGGTTTTGCCGCTGCCAGATGCCATTTGAATGAGGGCTCGTGGGCGTGATTGGGCTAAGGAAAATTCGAGGTTGTCTAAGGCTTCTTTTTGGCAATCCCGCAAGCCTTCTTTAATTAGCGGCTGCATGGAGCGCAACCTTTGCCGCAGGGTTGTTTCTTGATGTACCCACTCATGGAGCGTTTCGGGCTGATGGAAAGCAAAAACCCGCCTTGAACGGCAATCGGGGTCACGCAAATCCCTAAAATAAGTCTCAACACCCGTACTCTCATAACCAAAAGGCAACACATCGCCCACATGGGGAATGTTCTCAGGCAAACTGTGCAAATATTTTTCGGTCTGATCAGAAACACCACTCAACGTCGTGCCAACAGGCTTAGCTTCAATAACGCCAACCGCGTGACGCTCAACAAACAACAGATAATCAGCAAAGCCCGCACCCTTCAAAGGAAACTCACGAACAGCAACACCCACACCGGCGCCTAAATTCAAGTCCTTATAATCTTGGACCACCCAGCCCGCAAGTTCAAGCAAAGAATCCATTTTCTTACGTGCTTCCTCTTCAGGCTTCACCCTACACCTTTCCCCCCAGATATAACCCATGAATAAGATATGATAGCATAAAAAACTATCATAAAAAATAGCAATTCCGTGTACGGTAGATCGGCAGCTAGCACGCACTCAATAATAGTTAAAAAAAGTAAAACAAACAAAACTACTATGCGACAACAATAGAAACAGCTTTTTGAAAAGATAAATGAGTTTTACAACAAGCTTTTTAGGTCAACATACTACTTTTTGTTAGGGGAAAGGGTATGAATAAAATATGCGTATTTACAGTTTTGGCAATGTTGCTTATTGGCGGATTGTTTTTGAGTGAAGCAAGTTTTTGCTTAGCCCAATCTGCAAGTGATTGGGGTACTGTTCAGCCTACTGCTCTTATTGAGGTACAATCTATCACTACTATTGATCACGCTATTCAGGTTAAAATGTCGATTTCGCCTCCTGTACCAACAAGTGATGAAGTCATGGAAGTATTTCTCAAAATTATATCTCCCGATGGTCTATCAACAACAGAAGGACCCTTCTATATAGAGTCTACAGGCACACATACTGTCTTGTACACACCAACCCAAATTGGCACATACCGATTTCAGTTAGATTATGCTGGGCAAAACTTCACAAACAACAATGTGACATATCTCCCCGCGTTAAGTGCACCCACACAACTTTTAGTAACTCCAGCGCCCACCCCTTCACCAACCCCACAAGTAATCACATGGACAAAAGCAAACAGCCCCCATATACTAACGGGTTCAGTAACTGTAGAAAGTGGAGCAACCTTACTAATTGAACCTGGAGCAATAGTGAATCTAAAAGGGCATTCTATAACAGCAAATGGTAAATTGACTGCAATAGGCACAGCTTCTGAGCCCATACAGTTCAACAACGGAAGCATAACAATATCTTCTCTAAGCGTAATTAAACAAGCCATACTTAACTCAACCTCCTTAATTTTGCTCGGCGATGGACCTATCGTCACAAGAAACATAATCAATGGTTCATTCTCAGGTACTGGCATCTCATGCAAAGGGTCCAATGCCAACATTACGGGTAACCTTATTTCAAATTGGGAAACAGGCATTTCAGCAGGCTACTCACAGATGATGGGCAGCAGCTACGATACTGCTAGAATAGAAAATAACTTAATTATCAGTAACGATGTCGGAATTAGCTTTTCACAATGGCTACGCGCGTGGGTTTCTAACTCATACGCCAAGACAATCCGAAATAATACTTTAGCAAGCAATTCTGTTGGGATAGCTGTTAACGTAAATTATCAACTTGATGGCGATCCGAATAAAATAATGATGAACATAGCACTCATCAACAATAATTTCCAAGCTAATAATGGAAACATACACAGCATTCTATCTATAAATGCCACTAACAACTGGTGGGGAACAACAGATGAATTAATAATTGCCGAAACAGTTTCAAATACAGTTATTTTTGCCCCCTTCTTAACTGAACCAAACACAAATGCACCAACAGCCACATTCATACCTGTACCAATACCAACACCTATGCCAACACCAACAGCAACGCCTACACCCACACCAACACCTCCTGCTGATACCACACCCCAACCAACCAATACACCTATCTCAACACCAACACCTATGCCAACACCAACAGCAACGCCTACACCCACACCAACTCAATCACTTTCACCATCACCTGAACATTCACCTTCACCACAGCCAACACATACTGATCAAATAAATACTCCAAGTATAACCCCCTCTCCAACAGTACCAGAATTTCCTTTTCTTACAATTACACCCTTGCTTATTATCGCAACATTACTCGCCGTAGTATACGTTAAAAAGAGGGCTTAATTTCAAGCCCACCTCTAGCATATTGCAAAGAAACCGTTATTCGGTTGCGGCTAATGCTACTGTTTATTTCTTTGTTTATTCTGGTGTTGTTTTGTCCTTTGCTGGCATGCCCGAACCGCGTTACTTTCCAATTAGCCAAATTACCACGTATAAGCTGAGGATTACTTGTTAGTAAGTAAAAAGGAATTTTTGTTTGCGAAGTATAGAGTTCAGCTATAAAGGTTAAGAGCCGTTTTCCAACACCTATACCCTGATAATCCGGCAAAACGACTAACCGAGTAACCCGAAAATATCTTGCTTTCATATGAATATGAGTGACTGCTATGAAAGCTATCGGCTTGCCATTGTAAACTGCGACATAGCATCTTGCTGTTGAGGGCAGTGAGCTGTTTAGATAATGATAGCCCCGAAACATTTGCCATAAGCTGGCGCCGCACCGATAAACTTGGAGTTCAACGGGCGGCCGATCTCTTTTTTTCGGCTAAACTCCATAGTATCAGTACAGAAAACCCAATCGGGCGAAAGCCAATCCACAACGTCATAGTGGCAGGTTACTGCTATGAATTTCTTTTTGGACCTGCGAACAGCTTTGCTAATTGCATAGGCGCTAACCTTAGCAATTTCCCGATCCACAACAGAGGTAAACTCATCAAATACGATTAGCGGCTGGTCTAAGCATAGGGCTCTTGCGATGTCGACTCGCATCTTTTCACCCTGGCTAAGACAGTCGTAGCTTTTGAGCCAATCCGGAGGCGAAGCAAAACCAACACTGCAAAGAGTCTTAGTAATCTCGCCCGTCTCAAGACCTTCGGGAAAATCATCTAAAACGCACTTGTAGTTGTACTCAAAGCCTTTGATGTAAGCCTCTGGAAAAAGTTGCTTGGCTATGCTACTTTTGCCAGATCCGCTACGACCAACAATTATTCCTACCTGCCAATCGTCGTCTTCAATAGACAAGCTGCCTTTGAAGCGCTTCTCTAATTTTACATCTGTTAGGGTATAGCTGCCAACAACACTTTGGGCTCGGAAGCTGTCGGATTCTTCCCAGCGTTTTACAATGTCAAAATCCGTAGCTTATAGCCCTCCAACTTTAGCTTCTCAAACTTAGCCTTCTGGTCAGCCTCATCTTTGCATTCAACAATTAATTCGTAGGTTTCAGGAACTGAAAAACAGACTTCACCCTCATCCACCTCAAATGGGAGCTTCTCGCCAACTGAGCTAAGAAGCGCCTTCAAATCTTCCTTTTCGCCCTCATCAATAATACGCAGATACTCGGCACTATCCAACTCTTTGTTATGCTTGCCTCTAAGCTTGTTAAGCACCTGACGCAACAATCGGCGATCCACATCTTTGATTGGCAAACGAATAACACTGCACTCAGCCATGCCAAGCTCCTTCATAGCGATAACACGCTGTGCCCCATCTGCCACCAAAAGCTCACTGTTAGTAACTACCGGAACAATGTCGCCCCATCTTTTAATAGAAGCTTTCAAGCGCTCAAGTTGGGCTAAGCTCATCCGGTTTGGATTGTCTTGGTCAAATTTTAAGTCACAAATTTTAACTCGCTCTGACATTGGAATAGAAATTTTGTCTTCTAATTCACTCGTTGTGTTTTTCCTCCTCTACTTTTTTCATATTTTGAATGATTGCCTTTTTTTCCTCTGGATGTGCCTCGTAATATTCCCTAATTTTGGATGCCAGCAATTCATCATGCAGCCTTTCATACTTCTCATAACTTTTCTCAGTAAACACGCCTTCAGGGTAGAGAGCTTTAATTTTAGCGTCCACAGCGTCCCACCAGGCGTAATCGTCAAATGCGGGGTCATCTTCGTTTCGGTTATTGTTCCACTCAAAATCTTCTATTAGGCAAGCGTGGTTGAATTTTTTCATTTCACCAAAAAACCAAAGAACCCTAAGCATAACCCGCCGGTCTTCACCTTTTGGGTAGGCAGCAGCAAACCACATATAGACTAACCGCTCTAGCCGGTAAATCAAAAATTCGTATGACTTTTCTAAAATGGTAGCTTGCTCATCGGTTAACCTGCGTAGAAGCTGTTTTGATTCCTCGTTTTGTTGTTCGGGGCTTTTACCGCTGTCTATTATGGCTTGTGCGTCTTCCTTCATGGAGGCTCTTATTTTTTGGGCCCGTTCATGCAAAAGATTCTCGTCCAAATCACCTACATGGAGAAATATGTCATCATCTTCTGGGGGAAAATCTAAAACGTTTGCTTCTAACTGGTAAAGCTTGCGGCTTAACGTGTTCATCTTTTTTTCTCCTCTGATTTGGGAATAAGTATGCTGTTCTTTAGCTTCTCCTCCAAAGCTATCACCCTAAGCTCCAGCTCCTCGTCTTTAAGCAAGCCGCCATAAGTTGAGACTGCTGAAACCAACACTCGCGCCCACCCTTGCTTAGCCCGATCGCTGTTGCCGCCGTTATGAATTTTTTTATGAGATAAGCTCAGAACTCCGTCTAAAACGCGAAATAAGGTGTTTCTGCGCTCTTTTGCCGAGCGGTTTGACGATGGTTTTTTAACGGTTTCTGCTTCAACTTTGTCCAAGCTTAGTGTGCCTTCCTGAGTTTGTATTCATACTGATGGAGAAAAGACAACAAAGCGAGTTAGCTCTCAAGACAACACAAAACAAGACAACATTCTCAAATTGAGCTTAAAAGTTAAAAAACTTTGCTTAAATATTCTTCAACAAAAGTTCTGTGTCAATATTTACATGAATATCTTTATAGAACAAACTATTTGCTTAAGCCTATTGTGTAGGAAAAACAAAGTATAATATGAGTATTATCATTAGGATAATGATAATTGTAGCCAGTATTCTTGTGCCGTTTCTAACTCTAAAGATCCTACTCTTTGAAGCTTCGTAGGTGCTGAAATGGTTCATTTTAAGCCCAAGAACGATTTTTGAAAGTTCTTCTTCTATTTCTTTACACCTTCCTGCTCTTTTGTCTCCATAGTTGTTCATAGGCTCGAAAATCATTGCCCACCAAGCTATTATACTCGCTAAAGAGATGAAGGGCAAGATGGATATGTAGACGTTTAAGTTCTGAAAAGAAAAGAAGAACCCAAATAAAGCGGCTGAGAAAGTTGCAAATAAGACGCCTGATTGCCAAATGGTTGCGTATGTATGCCTAAAGCACTCTGCGCATTCCTTGTATTCTTCTAATAGACACTGAACTACTAGGCTCTGATGTGCCGAATTCTGGCTTTGGTTTTGAGTCATACAGTTCTCTCGCTAAGTTGAGTTAACAGTTAGAATATTTGGTGAATCAGTAAATTCAGATAAGCCACATTTCTTCATAATCTCTGAAGTATCGGGGTAATCACCGAGAATATTTTCAATACATTTTGTTTCTTTACCGTTTGCCTTCGCGATTTCCATGTCTTGCTTCATTCCAGAACTTGGCTCATCACCAGTTTTTAGACAATATAGCAAGAAGTCGCATCGAGTTATGAGTTCTGCACACTTATCCATTGCTGTTTTTCGGTCAACACGCTCTTCTAAACCCCAATACATTTCATGCGGAATTGCCGGCACAAAAACGTCTTTTACCTTTGGATATAGATGTATCAAAAGAACAAGAAGTTCCATTGAACGTTTGATTGGATTATCTCTATAAGGGTAACAAATATACGCTTTACGAGTTGTCGCTTCTTCCCCCAATGCAATCCATTTACCTATGTCAAAAGAAGTCGCTTCGATTTTCGCATCTTCTATTATTCTCTCAACAATTTCTGAACGGAATTTAATCATTCCTCTCATTGGACTTGTGCCCTTTCGCCAAAAACCGTTTTCAGTCTTGCTAATCTCAAGAGGAAACCACAACTTAGTTAAAACACGATCTACAGTGGCAGTTGATACTTTTCTTTTTTCGTTTTTCTTTTTTCTGTTGGCATTTACCGTTTTGGCAAGTGCGTCAGAAGTGAACGAGTTTTCCATTGATAAAATACCAATATAAATTTCGTTTATTAGATCAAATGAGGAACATGCGGGCATATTTTACTTTCTCCTCACATACTCTTTTCTTTTGTTTATGCTAATAAAGCTGTTGTTAGACCTACTTTTTTTTAATCGAAAAAATTATTGTTAAATGCTAAAAAATTGTTTAAATGCTCAATTATTCTACAAACACAGGGCGGGCATAGTCACTCTCACGGGTACTCTTCTACTTTTTATTTTCATTGTTCTTTTTCACTGCAAAAATTAGAGTTTAATTGTGGGCGAAAAAGGTCCAAAGCTGAGAAAAAAGGGATTTTTGCGGAGAAAGCGAGTTTGCTGGCGACGTTGCCACTTTCACTAGGGTTCGAGTCCCTTCCCCGGCGCCACTTTAATTTTTGATTTATTAATTATAGCGGGAATTTTTTGAGACCTATCTGCTATTTCTC
>CAYSWL010000118.1:0-7630 GCA_964434745.1 uncultured Candidatus Bathyarchaeia archaeon
ACTCTGTACCGTATGCACCTATGGTTGTCCAGTAAAATTCTTTATGCAAAGATTGCCCAGATTTAGGCAAAGTATACTCGTATGTACCATATCCTGCAGTTTCCTCTACCATATGATACGCAAGGGTTACCATTTCAGGGTATCCTGAGTATATTGGGTCTGTAAAGATGTAGGTTCCTTGTAATGTAGAAAGAGTATCATATAATATTCGGCCATCAAGCTGCAGGGTAGTAAACTCGTACAGTTTATCACCCATACTTGATGTGACTGCAAAAGCAATTATAGCGTTAGGATCAAAAATTGCACTCACTGAACCTATCATTGAACCATTAGAGGCAAATATTGGGGCTACTATTACCGAGCAATTGAAGCCTTCAACCATAGGCATCATGTCAGTTAATGCTGGACGAAGAGGGTTTTGTGATCGAGAATTAAGGTATTCTTGCTCTCCAATGTACTTGCTCTCCGCATCACTATAAGAGGCAGGTTCTACTGTTACAATAACATTGTTAAGGTTTGTAGATGCAGCGTCAATTATGAAAGAACTATTTGCAGCCAAAGCGCGCAACACATCACGTGCATCTTCTCCAGAAAGACCTGTGGTAGAAAGCTGTTGGCTTGCGTAAATTATACTTGAACCTATTCTGTGCAGTTCAGAGTCAACAGTAACTTTTACCTGAGTAAGAATAGAAACCATTTCAAGTAAAGTAGCTTGTGAATCATTCGCCTTGGTTAACGCGTTATTCTGATTAACTATAAAGGAGTTGACACCTACAGAAACAAATAGAACTAAAGACAAAATCACTACTAATAAAGCCCGTTTATTCATTTTCTCCCACCAGCTTTACTATTTACCCAACAAGCATCAAATTGTTATTATATTCTTTGCTATGAGACAAGATTTTGCATTTAGAAAGAAATAGTAGAAAAAATTGAGTTAACAGCATTAATTGACCTACATTCATACTGGTTATTACGATGGCTATGCCGGTAAAGTTTGTATTAGAGCAATACGCCATTCTTGACTACAAGCATTTATGCTAGCCCAAAAGCATTCTTTTTTTGCTATTTGAGATGCTTCATCTGTACTGAAACTGTAGGTTCCATACCCAGAGCTCTCTTCAGATACATGGCGCCACAATGCAAGAAGATCTGTGTATTCTGCATAGAATGGATCAAAAAGAACTTTACCTTGTTGAGATGGATCTGTATCATAGACTATTTTGCTATCAAGCTGCGACACAGTGACAGCATACGAGGTATCTTTTAATAATGATGCAATGACGTTGTTAAGTAATTCTGCAGGATCAAAGGTAATGCTTACTGTGCCAAGTAAGGTCTTATTCAAGTCAAATATTGAAGCAGTCATAATAGCACCATCAAAACCATCTGCCATCATTATAAGAGGAGTTAAAGATGAGTTATTGGTCCATTAGAGTTTGTATTAACCCATATTTGATCAGTTACTATTTAACCCTCTGATGTATGATATTGAATGGGCTCTGCAGTTATGATTTTATAGTTAAGATTTTGGGTTGAGCACTTATTGAAAATGAATTGTTTGTAATCAAAGTATTAAGTACTTCACGTGTTTGATCGCCTTCCAAGCCTATTGTAGATAGTTGCTCAAATGCATACACTAAACTGATAGCACCCTGTTTAATCTTAGCGTCCGTGTTAACTTGAATTTGAGTTAAGATTGAAACCATATCAAGTCTGGTGGATTTGATAGAATTTTTATTACAAAGCGCACTAATCTGACCATTCAAAGTAACATTTAGATTCCCAATATATGGTGGCACTTATTGAAAGAGCCAACGCCGCAATCAACAATACTGTTACTATTTTTAGGTTATTCATAATAACACATCTATAAGCTTAGCATCAACCAAGTAGACTAAATTAGCATATACCATTACTTACCATAATCTAAGGTACATAAAAAATTACGTTAAAAAATAGGTAAATTTCACACATTACATCTTCAAAGTAAATAAATTAAAATAAAAAAAGGCAAAGGGCTGTAATTAGATAGTGTAAATTATTCGCTTAATATGTTTAGTATTATTAAACGCCATTCAGTGCCGTAGATTCCAGTGGTTGCCCAATAGGCTTCTTTGTTTACGATCTCACCTTCAGTAGTATCTTGATGGTAAGTGTAGGTACCGTATCCTGCTTGGATAGTAGCAACTTGCTGCACGAATTCTTGTACTGAAGGATAGTTAATGTAGATGGGATCAGTGAATAGGTTTTTACCTTGCTGTGCGGGGTCTGGGTCATATAGTAAAGTACCGTTGGTCTGCATCGCCCATATACTATAAGAGGTTCCCTCTATGAAAGGTGATACTGCGGCTTGGATAATTTCTCCAGGCTGGATAACTATACTTAAAGAACCGATAAAGGTGTCAGTTGAATCAAATATTGGTGCAACCATAACTACACCGTAGAAGCCTTCTACGAGGTAAATCATGCTACTCATGGCTGGTCGCATTTCAGCGTGCATTTTGATGTTTTGCTCTTGATAACATATGTTTATAGCTTCTATGTTACTGTATTCACCAGGGGCTACCACCAATAATGTATCATCTCTGTCAGCGGTTGCAGCATTTACGATAAAAGAGTTGCTTACAGCTAAATCAGCCATTACTGCTCGAGCATCTTCACCCATTAAATCCATTGTTGAAAGCTTTATGCAGGCCTCTAGAATTGCAGCGTCAATTAACGCTAATTGCGCTGTTATGTTCATTTGAACCCGAGATAGGATGCGATTCATTTCTAGTCGTGTAGCTGCGGTTGCTCTTTGTGAGTTAAGCTCGATGTTTTGGCTGTACTGATACACAGTTACGGCCATAGTAGTAAGCAGAAGAAAGATTAAACCAAAGACTGTAAGTTTGGAACTATACATAGCCATAACTTGCAGCCTTACTTTTTTATCCTTATCGGGAAAACCATTGTTCTATAGATGAATTTAGTCAAGGTTTAAGATAATTATCCGCAGAATTTATTGTCTTTACTTCAAAGAGTGAATTTTGAGGTATAACATACTCGCAAAGTCCTATATGGGAGTCAGAATTTCCCCAATCATATGTGTAACCTAACCTAGTCCAAGGGTAGCGTGGAGGATAGTAAGAGTAAATTATGTTATCGTTGAACCATTTTTGATATATAGATGATACTGTCGACGGAAAAGCGATCTGTGCAGTTGTATCATTTATCTCATTATCTGCGGTAGGTCGAAAAAGATACTGAGGGTGAACCCATAATTCGATAAAATAATTATTTGATGTGTTAGGTGGTAATCCTAGTAATTGTGCGGCACGCAGTGTCAAATTTGTGCAGTCAGTTACATTATTTTTAAAGAAACACTGTAGATCAGGAGCTATAGTAACCCAGATATCTCCCCACGTATTGTTAACTGTCTGCCCTACAGGGTAGCTGGACGCATACTTAGTAAACACTACAACTAGTACACTCTTATTCTCCGACTCGCCTTGCCACAGTAGATTAGTGTTATCTTCAACTATTGGAGTTAAGCCTGAATAGGTCACTGTTTGTTCAGTAACCATCACTTCAGCTATTGCATCTTGATACAGTTTATCTAATGTTAAAGATGGAGAAAGAAAAGGATTTGGCGCACTTATAGTTAGATAAAGTTGTGATGAGGCTACACCAATGATTATACCGATAATAAAAATAGTAACTATTTTTAGCAATACTTTTTTCTCAGTCATCCTGACGCCGAAAAAGTATCATACAACCAGGTTAATTAAGAAAACCATAGGATTGTTACGATAAAAATTGTTTAAAACAATGTAAAGCAATACTGATTAGAAGAAGCACGTTGATTACTGAATCTTTTTTGGCAATAAAGCAGTATGTATATTAGGCAACTTATTAACGATAGGGATGGCCACAGTAAAAGTAGTTCCTTTACCTAATATGCTTTGAACAGAAATATTTCCACCATGAGCTTCAACAATCCTTTTGCAAATTGCTAGACCAAAGCCCATGCCTTTAGTCTTAGTTGTAAACAATGGTTCCCATAATCTGTTTAAATTATTCTCTGAAATACCTTCACCAGTGTCGCAAAAATTTATCATTACATAATTATTTAACTGGCTATTAGTTATTGTTAAAGTTCCACCCCTAGGCATAGCGTCAAAAGCGTTTTTAACTATGTTAGAAAATACTCGAATCATTTTACTAACATCGACGTTCAGAATATAATCATCAGTTGTTAAGTTATTGATACACACATTCGAGGGTGTTTGAACAATAGAAAATATGTTTGATGAAAGAAATTTGGGTGTGACAATACTTAAATCGAGATTAACAGATCTTGAATAATCTAGTAAATCAGTTATGATTTTATTTGAATACTCTATACTTGCTTCTATTGTATTGAACATCTCTTTTTCAGGATTGCCTATATCATTTGAGTATTTTTTCTTCAGATAATATGTTGCGCCTGATATGCTAGCCAAAGGATTTCGTAAATCATGCCCTATCATTCCAGCTAGCTCGCCAATTGAGGCAAAGCGTTCGGCTCTAACAAGTTTTTCTTCCATAAATTTACGGGTAGTAATGTCATGAAATATACAGGTGATACCTATATCGTATCCTCTATTGCTTTTCACAATTGAAGCTGAAAACAAGACAAATTTTTCTTCTCCACATTTTGTTTTAAACTTTGTTTCCACATTACTAATTTCTCGCTTCCTATTTAATTCAGATAAAATAGTTTCACCGAAGTTCTTATCTATAAAAAGTTCAGATACACATTTGCCGATTAGCTCTGGTTCAGAGTAGTCTAAAAAATTTATCATAGCACGATTGACTTTGAGAATTTTTCCTTTTAAATCACTTAAAACCAAAGAGTCAGGCATTGTGGAAATAATATTTTCTGCAGCATTAGCAGGATCTATACTGAATAATTCATATTTCCAAATAGCATAAGCAATAAGACCAACTAGTCCACCAGTGGAAATATTTCCAAGGTTTGGGAAAGATACATCAGATAGAGGAAAAATTATGTTTGTAATCGTGTATGCAAATACAGGTATAGAAAAACCTATTGCTACACAACGAGCCTGAAGTTTCTTAAGACTATTGGTAGTTTTGAAATAGTATCTAATGCAAAGTAGGGCAGCAAAAACTGTAAATCCACCAGCCCAAAGTCCAGCAACATAAGTGAATAATGAAGTATCGTACGGGATATAATAGCCCCAAGGAGCGTTAACAGGAATAGGATATTCTACGATAAATAGAGAAAATATGGAAAAAACTGTTGCTGGAAGATAAAGAAATAGATAGACAAATTTAGGGTTAGCCAGTTTATTTTCTGAAAATTCAAGTGCAAAATGGACCCCAAAGGCTGCAAAGAAAGCCCATAAAAAACTTGCTTTATTCCAAAAAAATGCAGATTCAATATTGCTTGATTGCCACATCATTGCCTCAGTGAAAGCCCAATAGGCACCAAGAAAAGCTGCAATTGAAAATATAATATTAATTTTCGATCTACGATTAAGAAAATATGCAACCACACCTGTAACAGCACACATTACGCTAGCAAAATAAAGAATAAGACTAAAAATTGCCATTAAAGACTCCACCAGATATGCAGCATAAAGACTACACATAATGCTAGCTGTACCAACTATGGATACTCCAATAGCGTGTTAGCAATAAGTAGCCATAATTTACATATAAATTATGTGAAAAAATTGTGAGATAACTAAAAAGACACAATTGCACTAATTATTTTCAGCATTACTTTTTCGGTAAAAAGATATGTTAAAAGGTGGTTGAGGTAATATTGAAGATTGTTTTTTGAAAAGTGACCCTGAAAGTGCGTGCCCAGTAATTAGTTTTTTAAGTAGTAGATAAAAAGCTACTATAACACCTACAAATATCATTCCGATTCTAGCCGTTAAACCGATTTCTGTAGAAACCGCTACTGTAAGAAAACCTGTTGCATCATATGCACCATGAATCAAAATAGGGATCAGCAAATTTCCACCAGTATAGTAGTAGGTTATTGACATAGCTATACTAAAGAAAATTATTGTAACGAAGGGAATAATGGAGGCTATGCCATATGTTACAGCATAGTATCCGTGCACTAAAGCAAATAAGATAGATGATCCGATAGCTAATGGAAGCCAGTACTTGCCTTTAGTAATATTAAGTATCCCTCCGTACATGAACCCCCGAAATAGGAATTCTTCTGCTGGACCAATCACTAAAAAAGAAACTGCGACCATTAGCCAAGCTACGTTTGGAGACACTTCAAGTAAAGGGTTAGGTCTATTTAAAGTATCAATGATGCTCTCATCATATTGAAGCAGTATAACAATAACTACAACAGATATAATTAGGCTAATTACGGTAAGCCCGCCAAATAGGCCCATTCCCAATTTTGTTGCAAGCTTGTTGTTATTTGTAGCTCTACGAAGAATTTCTTTGCCAAACAATGCTCCGACTACTAGAACGGGTACACCATAGACTACTAGGTAACCGGTTATTGCGTTGAAGTCTATAAAGTACTGCGAATAGACAGCAATAAAGATGACCACTACACCGATTAGGTATAGAATTTTGGGTAAAGGCTTACCTGTAGAAAACATTTGTATGCACGTCATTAGATAATTTTTCGTGCTTAAAAGATGTTTACGTAAACACGTTTTTTTTGAGTGAAGAGTTATATTTTTTAGAAGCTTTTAGACTATGATTGTGTTCGTTAGAAGTCAATTTTAAGCCAAAAACATTTTTGGGGAATGAAAGGTGACATATCGGATAAGCCAAAACGGTAAGGTTCTGAAACAGAAAACAGCTGCAGCTATTTCAATAGTAGTGCTTGTAGTAGCGTTACTCTTTGTATTCGTTGGAGCAAACCTACTTTCAAACGAAAAACAAACGGAACCCAGCCTATTTATTGGTGTAGATATTGCCTCTGGCAATGAAACCTGTGTATATCGAGTTGCAGACGCAGTTTCCGGTGTTGCTAATCTGATTATACTTGGGTCATTAAGTGTAACTGAGGATACTGAGGCATTAACGCGAGTATGTAATTATCTATATGAAAGAGACTTTTACTTTATTATTTACGTAGGGTTTGCAGTAGAAGGAATCTTTCCACCTAGAGGACCTGACCCCGACTTCTTTAACACAACCGCAAAACAATGGGGAGATAAGTTTTTAGGCGCTTACATGTTTGATGAGCCAGGAGGAAAACAAATCGACCTAAATCACCCACCAGCACCTGAAGCCGACAACTTTACAGACATATCGATGAAATATACATATAATGTCAAAGAAGCATTAGATGCGTATGTCCATTATTATGGTTCATCTGACTTAAAACTTTACACTTCTGATTATGCTCTGTACTGGTATGATTATTTAGCAGGATATGATGTAGTTTTCGGCGAATTCGTAGGTAATCAAAGCAGGCAGATAGCAGCTTCATTATGTAGGGGAGCCGCACACACGTTTAATAAAGAATGGGGTATAATGATTACTTGGCAAAATAGCCCAGATCATTTTATAGAGTCACCAGAACAACTTTATAGTGACATGATTTTAGCTTACAATAATCATGCAAAATATATTGTAATTTTTAATGGATTTG
>CAYSWL010000119.1:0-7570 GCA_964434745.1 uncultured Candidatus Bathyarchaeia archaeon
CGGTTCAAGATTAAAATTAAATGTCTGCATACCTTGACCGCTAACATTATAGTAACATATTCCTGCTTCATCAAGAGACGAAAAACGGCTAAATCGTAAAATCGTAATCTCACAATCAGTAACTGAAACATTAAGTAAAGGAAACATATTAGATGACCGCGCCAATTTCAGGTCCTTAAAAATCCAAAAATTATTTTCCTGAATTACCTGAGCATAACTACCATTTACTCCAAACCTAATAGACCCATTAGTAGCCGGAATAAGAAACTGTTCTTCAGGAGTGAATTCAATTAATGTTTGCGCTTGAGCTCGAAATTGAGTTTGAGCTAGAAATAATCCTAAAAGAAGACAAAAAAATAACAACCCCAAAAAGCTAATTTTTTTATTTGAGGCTATTTTTAAGATATTATAGTCTCCTTTTAAATTCTACAATTAATTCAGTATTGAAATATTTTAACACTACTGTAAATCACCTATTTTATTTGAAAAAAATGAAAAGCAGTTTCTATATTGAATGCCAGTTTTCAATTAATATCGCCGGGTAGGCGTCTTTCTTTTCTAAACCGTATCTTCTAAGTGGCTTAGTTAAGTGTCTTTGAGATCGTGTTGAAGTTACATAAAGTCCCAAATTCAAGCTACGTTCTTGCGACTCACTAGTCTTATGCAATGTACCGAATTTTGCTTTACATTTCTCGCATCGCAAACCCTGATTTTTCCCCATAGACTTTAGCCGTTTACCACAGTTTGGACAAAGCGGATTTTGCTCTTTATTTTTAGATACAAGATGTAAAATTCTGATTTTTTCAAGATTAATAGTTAAAGGTCTACTATCAGTCGATTTTTTTACGGCACCATATACTTCAACTACATCCCCTACAGTTAAATTGTGCGCGATTTTACGCAAATCTCCTGTGGGTTCATATGCTGCGCAATCTACCTCAGCTGTATTATCTTTTATCGCAAATACTACATGACGAAGAGGTACAATCTTTGGATTTTTCGACACTGTTCCTTTAACTATTACTGAGCTATACGGCTCAATTTGGTCTAAAGATTCAACTTGTAATAAATGTGCATCCGTACCTTGGTTACTTCTAAAAATCATCCATCGTTCAACAGGCTCTAAAGGTTTAATCATATCAAACGCTTGCTTAACAGTTTGTGCTGTTTCACCTCTAACGCCAAATAGAATAGGGTCAGGGCCTCTAGGTGTAATGATTACTCGCTGTTTTTCTAAATCAACATTGTTAAATGTATACGGCTGTAACGATGCGTCCATTTGGTAAATTGAGTTTTCATCAACTTGTCGTTTTGTTCCTCGATTCTCTTTTGTCCGGTATGTAATAAGTTCATAAGTATAATCTTCGGTGAGTTTTTCTCCTATTGCAGCCAATGCGCCAACTAAACCTTGTTGCGTGTTATACCCATGTGCTTCACCATTATATTTACGAATTAAATTTACTGCTTCTTCAACTTTTACAATACTTGTAAGTGCTCTCTTAGCAAAAGCACTAATTTCCATCGGGATCTGAGCAGCGTTCAGAAATACTATACCAGGATCTGTACCTTTCCAATCTAAATCAGAATGAGCTTCAATCAAACTAACAGTAACATCTTTTATTTGATTCTCTAGTGCTTGATCATATTCAAAGCTCAAACAAAGCGCGCCATTACCACGCGTTTTCCAAGGCACATTAGGATTAAGCCGCACAAGTCGAGGGTAATCAAGAAAACGCACCTTTAACTTTTCAAGTTCTGCAACTAATAATGCGGCAACATAAGTAGTGCAGCCCTGTCTTGTAGAGTCAGTATCATCAAATCCAATATGCATCTGTTGCTTAGAACCTGATGTCAACATATTTTCCCATTACACCACAAATAGGTCTAATACTCTAAAAAGATTGTCCGCCCAAACAGTTCAATTAAACAACACAAATCAAGTACTTGAGCATGATTTTTTAAAAAAAGAATTTTACTCAACTTTCTATATACTAAATTTAGTTCTCAAAATTTGGTAGGCAATTAGCTTAAATGTTACATTTGATTGAATGTTTATCGGTGCTAAATGTGAAATTACCGATTTTTGTTGCTCAGGAAATGGCAAATTTTCATGCTCAATGGAACCCTACTGATGTAAGTATTCGAGTACTTTTAAATCAGCAGCTAAATTTTCATCAACATTCAGTTACATTAAAAGGCATTGTGTCGTCAGTAGTTAGTATTGATCAAATGGATCAAGAAACACTTAGCACCTGGTTTTTGAATTTACCTACAACTATACAGACCAGCGCGTCATCAACATATTTTTACATAAAAGATGTTGCTGGAGAACAAATCCTAGTTAAGTACCCCGCAGACCTTGATGTATCAGCTCACGATGAAGTATCATTAATTGGTGTATTTACTGCACATGGTATAGCAGTTCAGACACAAGGATTTATACGATCTAAACATCAAGAAATTACAAGTCCTTTAGGTGAACCTTTCATAGGCGCAGTATATGTAGAAAATCGAACTAAGCAAAAAATTGAGTACATCCGACAATCAAAATAGTAAAAATAAACACAATACTTTTGACATGTTAGTTACTGTTGATTTTTGCTTTTATTCGAGGTAGTACCTCTTTTTGCATTTGAGTTACTCCAAAAGTAGTTATCCTATACATATCGCTTTCAGTTTTAACTACCCAATTACTTTTAGTTAATTCACCAAGACGGGTACTAGTAATTTTGCTGCTTTTAGCTATCTTTTCTTGAAGTTCTTCTTTAGAAAGCACATCGCTACTAAGCAAATTCAATTTATTACCCAAATAACCGCCCAAAAGCCACAACATTAACGTCTCATTATCAGTTAACTTATTTTTAGGTACTAAGACATTTGTTCCTTCATCTGAAAAAGCAATAAGGCCTCTACAGTCTTGTACCAAACTTGCCAAATTGACGCTTAACCACAAGCTACTAGCTAGTTCATAAGAAGGTATGAATTCGTTAAAGAATTTGCCGACTAGAAACCATACTTCTTCGGCAGTTCCCTCCAATAGTTTATTGGTGTCTTTATATTTTATTTGAACTTGCACTTTATCAGATTTATTGTTCAACTCATTTTGCCTCTAAGTTTAGATAACGTTTCTTCTTCAACCCATTTCTCGCCTTGTATGGTTAATTTAAATTCGGGCTTAGCAGGATCTGGTTTGAATACTTGACCGCGTTTAGTCATCTCGTTAAGTCTTGCAGGAACCATACTTTTTATACCACTACTTTCTAAGAGTTTTTGAACTTGTGAAGCAGTGTTTTTGCGATCTTCTGAAGCATATAAAATTAAGCCAACTGCTTCGTAATGAGTAAGGTTTTCTCTTGTAACAATAACAGGTCCTTCTGTAGTTAACTCTATAATGCCTTTAAGTTGAGCACTAGATGGCACAAGACGGTTAGATACGAAATCAGAGAGTTTTTCAACAAAATTTTCAGGAATAAGCTCAAGCATATTAAGAATTTCTTGTGGTGAATCACCTTCTATGGTAACTTCACCAAACGGTGTTTTTATGCGTGCTTCGATACGTTTCAAATTATATTTCTCCTTCTGAATTTTCTTTTTTCGGGTCAGCTATTATGTAAACAAATCCAGTTGCGGTATTCCACCGGCGTACTGAACCTTTTTCAGCTAACCCTTCAAGAATTGATTCAATTACGCGTCCTGGAAACTGTAGCTTATTAGCTTTCATTGCATCATTAATCTCTTCAACTGTTCGAGGACGCCATTTTCCCCATTCACTTTCAAGAATCTGCAAAACAGCATCTTGAGTATTACTAGTGGGATCAATTTTTGGAATACTTACTGCTTTTGATTCTGCAGTCTTAGTAGCTTGAATATCATCAGTAGTCTTTACAGTAATTTTTGCTATAGTTTTGGGTCTTACACTTTCAAATGCTTTATTGACATTATTAATTAAAAGAGGCAACTTTTCAATTGTCTTAATAACTTCACGATGAGAACCAGCTAATTCAATCTCGTATTCACCAAACTTTACACGAAATGAAAAGCCTGTAGCCTGCTCCTCAACCAGCTTCTTCTGCAAATCGTACCCTCATGTTATACACGTGTGCTTGTGCTTTTTAGCATTTATGCTATAAACATGTAAAAAACACAAAAAACCAAATTACAGTACAAAAAGTAGAAGAAAAAAAGAATTACTGATTTACTTTTTTGCGAACAATTTCATTAACAAGCTCAGGGCTAGCTTTACCCCTAACCTCTTTCATAACAGACCCCATTATCAGTCCAAACGCGTTTTTACCTAACTTTTCAACTTGCACTTTATTATCAACCATAATGCGATCAATTATTTTCTCAAGGTCTTCACGGGTACACATCTTCAAACCTAAGGCAGCAATCGCATCATTTACTGTTTGATTTTCATTCTTAGAAAGCCAAGTAAAAACTTCTGGTAGTGCTTCTTTGGCAAGTTCTCCTGAACCGATTAATTGAAAAATCGCTTTTATTTGCTCATCAGAAACATTTTCAACTTTTATATTATCTCGTTTAAGTGCTTTGAGGCTTTCTGTAAGGAAGACTGCAATGGTGGTGGCTGATACGTTGCTTTCTTTCACAATAATATCAAATAAGGGATTATATTCAGAGTCTACAATTTGCTTTGCAAGTTTTTCATTTAAGCCATATTGTTGTGTGAGGCGTTGCTGTTTTTTCTCTGCAGGTTCAGGTAAATTAGCACGGATTTTTTCAACAAATTCTTTTGTAATTAGAGTTGATGGTATGTCAGTTTCAGGATACATTCTTGCTGCGCCTGGTCTTGGCCGCATATAACGGGTAGTTCCATCTTCTTTGGCTGTGCGGGTCTCTGCAGGTACACCTATTAATGTTTCTTTTGCACGTGCAACTACAGCTTTTAATGCATCAGTAGTATTTTCTGAGGTATCTGCTACAAAAACTACTGCATCGTTTTCGGAAGCGTTAACAGCTTTACGTACAGCGTTTACTTCTTCAATAGTTATTCCATAGTTAGGCATCTCGTCAGTATGGAAAATACCGCCTACTCGTCCCCAGAATTTGGCGCGGTCAGACATTTCACTGCCTAAACGGAAGTTTGGCATTAATTCACGTTTCATAAAGCCCGCAAATCCAGCTAAACGCACTGCCTTTACCGTTTGGTTCTTATCAACAGCTTTGCGAATAACCTTCGATTTTGTATCTTTGAATAGCCTTGTTACATCAATAATGTCTTCTTTAATATCTTCAGCTTTAATGCCTTTAGCAGATAGTTCTTCTTTTATGGCAACTAAGCCTAGTTGTCGGCGGACTTCATATTCAACTACAGTACTAATTAAATCAAGGGTTTGAACACCTTTGATTTCGATAAGTGCACCATTAGGAATTGAAACATTCAAGTCTTGACGTATTGTTCCTAAGCCACGCATGACTTTACCTGTATCACGCAGTATTCTGCCAATACTCAAAGCTACCTCTTGAGCTTCTTGAGGTGAATAAATCACAGGCCCTGTGGTAACTTCAATAAGTGGTATGCCTAAGCGGTCAATTCTGTAACGAATAATTTTTCCATCTGCCTCAGTACCAGTCTTACGTGCAGCATCCTCTTCAAGACTAGCTGCCTGTATAGGAATGACTTTACCGTTAACAGTTATGTAACCATCAAGAGCAATTATTGATGTACGTTGAAAACCTGTAGTATTAGACCCATCAATAACAGTCTTACGCATTACATGAACTTCATCAACAGGCTTTGCATTCATCATCAAAGAAGCCATTAGAACAACTTCAACTGCTTCCATACTAAGTGGATGTGGTGGTTCTTCATCCATTTCTACAAGACACGCTGTCTTTTTATTTGCTTCATAAAGCACCCGCATACCTTTTTGGAATTCAAAAAACGCCGAAGGGTCTATCTGGCCAAGTTCACTTTGAGTAGGCCGAAGCCTGCGCAAAAATACCAAAGTAGGGTCTTCTTTAAACAGCTCAGGTGGACAACTGCAAAAAAGCTTAGTCGAAGTCGCAAGTTGCTGATGAATTTCTAATCCAACTTTCAAACCAATTTTCGCATAATCAATTTGGTCCAAGCTAATTTTACCATTAGTTTCTTTTTGAATATTTGTGTTATTTGCCATCTTATTTGCCACCTTCATGGATTTCTGTTTCTTGAGGCAAAGTACGAGGTGTAAGTTCGCCTGCAATGTTAGTTTTAAAAAGTGTTTTTGCCTCTTCAAGGTCTTTAGTTTGTCCAAGTGCCCACATGAGTTTAACTAAAGCTGTTTCTGGGAACATATCTTCCGTTGGTATTACGCCTAATTTTTGCAGATCACGTCCTGTGTCATAAACATTCATATTTACACGGCCCCAGATACACTGAGATGATAATGCAACTATTGTCTCATGATTTTTAGCTGCATTTTCTATAGCTCCAAAACAGCGGCTGCTCACATGTCCAAGCCCGGTACCTTCTAGCAAGATACCTTTAACGTTACGTTCTGCATACCAATCTATAATTGATGGATCAAAGCCTGGGAAGAATTTTATGAATGCAACATTAGAGTTAAAATTCGGTTTTAAAACTAATTTATTTGATACATCGCGTTTTCTATAATCAGTTGTTAACATTGTAATAGCTTGTTCAGTTACTGTGCCTAAAGGTGAAGCGTTAACTGCTTTGAATGTATCTCGACGACTAGTATGACATTTACGTACTTTAGTTCCCCGATTAAGTACAATTGATGTATCAGCAATAGTTTCATGCATTGCAGTGACAACTTCTGCGAAAGGTCCATATGCTGCTGCTTTAACTGCACCAATCAAGTTTGTTGCCGCATCTGAGCTAGGCCTATCAGAAGAACGCTGAGCGCCTACGACGACTACTGGAACAGGTAAGTTTTGAAGAGCAAAACTAAGGGCAGCCGACGTATAGGCCATAGTGTCTGTACCGTGTGCAATTATAATGCCTTTTGCGCCATTGTTAATCTGTTCAGCAGCTGCCTGCGCTAAAGCTGTCCAATGTTTTGGTGTCAAATTTTCACTATATATGCTAAAAAGAATCTGTGTATCTACCTGTGCTAAATCAGCAAGTTCTGGAACTACGCCATATAGGTCGCTTGCAGAAATTGCAGACCGGACAGCGCCTGTACGATAATCTACTCGACTTGCAATAGTTCCACCTGTGCTCATGATTACAACTTTAGGCAAATCTGGGTTTTGCTGAGGAAGAGGGGGTGAAGCAAAAGTAGGCTTTATACCTGTACCAACTTTCTCAATATCTGTATCAGCGGTCAATAATATGCCAACATTATAGCCACTCTTTAGCTTAACTACTATATGTAAATCGTCGGCGGATTCCGATCTTGGAATTAAGATGCCTTCATACGTTTTTCCTATACTACTTATACGCACTATATCGCCTACGCTACATCCAGCTTTCTCTAGTGCGGCTAATGCTTCACCTTTGTAACCCAAATTATCAGTCTGACTCATGTGCTTCTCAACTTCTAAATAGGACTTCAATGCGGCTTTAACTCAACCGCAATATAATATCATTTTGCACCTATCAACC
>CAYSWL010000120.1:0-7558 GCA_964434745.1 uncultured Candidatus Bathyarchaeia archaeon
TTTGCAGCACCTGGAGCATATGACCGTGCGATTACTGTTTTCAGTCCTGATGGTCGACTTTTCCAAGTCGAATACGCAATGGAACTTGTAAATCGTGGCGCAACAATCCTTGGTATCGAATGTGCAGAAGGCGTTGTCCTTGGCGCAGAAGAAAATGTTGAACCCCTAGAAGAGACTGGGTATAGTTGGAAAATCTTCCGTATCGATGAACACATTGGCGCAGCCATAGTTGGCTTGAGCAGTGATGCACGTGTGCTTATTGACCAAGCGCGAGTTTATGCGCAAAGCAACAAGTTAACCTACGACGAACCCATAGACACAGAGACTGTAACTAAACGTATCTGTGATATTCAGCAAATGTACACTCAGCATGCTGGTGTTAGACCCTTCGGAGTCAGTTTAATCTTTGGCGGTGTAGATAAAACAGGCGCACGTGTTTTCGGCACGCATCCAAGCGGAACTTATAGAGGCTATAAAGCAACTGCATTAGGTGCAGGTAGAGAAACAGTTCTTAATATCTTTAAAGAAGAATACAAAGAAAATCAAAGTCTCGAAGATACTAAGAAACTTGCCATAAAATGTCTCGTTAAAGCACTTGAAGCCAGACAGTTACCACCTCGCATAAAAATCGCAGTTATTCCAGTAGCAACAAAAAAATTAACTATGCTCGACGATGAAGAAATAGACGCGACCGTCAAAGCATTGGGTTCGGGCAAGTGAGCTTCTGATGAGCGAAAAGTTCACTATCGCTCGACTCACAAAAGATAACGAGCATTTTGAGATACTTGTTAAATCTCAGAAGGCTTTGGACTACCGCAACGGCAAAATTTCAGGTATCACTGAGGTTTTGGCAGCGGAAACCATCTTTTCTGATGCAAACAAAGGTACTCGCGCTGCAGAAGATACTATTCGCAAAGCTTTTGGCACAACTGACCCATTTAAAGTTGCAGATCTTATCATAAAGAAAGGTCAATTACAGCTAACTACCGAACAACGTCGAAAGATGGTGGATGATAAAAGAAAACAAGTAATAGACTACATTAGCCGCCAAGCTGTTGACCCGAAAACAAATCTACCTCACCCTCCAATGCGCATTGAAAATGCCATGGAACAAATTCGTTACCCGATAGATCCTTATAAATCTGTAGAAGAACAAGCAAAAGATATAATTAAACTTCTGCGACCGATTCTGCCTTTAAAAGTAGAACAAATGCATATTGCTGTCACTATACCTGCATCATACGCAGTTCGCGCCTACGGTGCCCTAAAAGGGTATGGATCAATAAAACGTGAAGAATGGCGAAGTGACGGCTCTTGGTCAGGAACAATCGAAATGCCCGCAGGGAGCTATGCTTCGTTTCTCAATAAACTTGGTGAAGTAACCAAGGGCTCAGGAGAAGCTAAAGTAGTCAATTAATCAAATAAATCAACTTAAACCCCAAAATTAAATCAAACCAAACTAAACCCAACTAAATCAAATCAAGATAATGGAGGTAAAAACTAAACTATGCCAACATTCTTTGAAGCAAAGCAGGTGGTAACGCCAGGAGAACTTCTTGCTGAAGGCGATTATCAACCTGGAGAAAATACATATACTGAGGCCGGAAAAATATATGCCTCACGAATCGGACTCGTAGACTGTGATAATAAAAAAGTCAACGTAGTCGCCCTAAGAGCGTTTTACGTTCCCAAATCTGGCGATATAGTAATTGGCTCAGTCATCGAAGTTGGATTCAATGGATGGACTGTCGATATAAAATCCCCTTACACAGCGCTCTTACGAGCATCGGATGTGTTAAGCAGGCCATTTAAACCCCAAAACGATGAATTATCTCAAGTTCTAGATGCAGGAGATCTGATTGTAGCCAAAATTGCATCATACGACCGTGCACACGACCCTCAACTCACCGTCGGCGAACCGGGATTAGGAAAAATTACCCGTGGTCAAATCATGCGTGTAACTCCCACAAAAATACCCCGAATAATCGGCAGGAAAGGTTCCATGATTTCAATGATCAAGACTGAAACTAACTGCCAAATAATATTGGGCTTAAACGGCATGATTCTAGTCACCGGAAAGAATACAGCCGAAGAAGAACTTGCAATGGCGGCGATTAAGAAAATCGAAGATGAATCCCACACGAGCGGATTAACCGATCGTATAACTCAATTTCTCAAAGATGAAAAAGCAAAACTTGAACCAAAAGTGGAACCCAAACAGGAGGAAAATATGCAATGACTGATAAACAAGAAAAATTAATCGATAAAAAAGGTATACGTCTCGATGGACGAAAAGCTGACGAGCTTAGATCCTTAAAACTTGAAGTAGGCGTTTTACCTAACGCTGATGGATCAGCATACGTTGAACATGGTAAAAACAAGATTCTTGTCGGTGTTTTCGGTCCAAGAGAAGTTCACCCTAAACATCTTTCAAGACCTGATCGAATGGTCATCAAATGTCGTTACCATATGGCGCCATTCAGCGTTCCCGAAAGAAAATCCCCCGCTCCCTCACGCAGGGAAGTCGAGCTTTCCAAAGTAATCCGTGAAGCACTCGAACCCTCATTGTTCCCTGAACTGTACCCACGAACAGGCATAGATGTATTTGTTGAGGTCTTACAAGCAGATGGCGGTACCAGATGCGCAAGTATAACTGCAGCAGCTCTTGCAATTGCTGACTCAGGTATACCAATGCGTGACCTTGTTGTTGCGTGTGCAGCAGGAAAAGTCGAAGACACAGTTGTCTTAGATCTTTATGATGCTGAAGATAAACTTGGATCAGCAGATGTTCCAGTTGCCTACATGCCAAACCTGAATGCAATAACCTTGTTACAAATGGATGGTATCCTAACCCCTGACGAACTGGAAAAAGCAATGAACATGGCAATGGACGGTTGTAAAACAATCTACGCAATGCAAAAAGAAGCATTAAAAACTAAATATATGAATATCAAAGATGAAAACAAAGAAGAGGAGCCTGTAGAATAATGTCATCCTTAATTACTAAAGTACGTCAAAAACAGATCATCGCGCTAATTGAGAAAGGTAAACGCCTTGATGGTAGAGGTTTAACTGATTACCGCGAAGTCAAAATCGAGCAAGGGATAATTGAAAAAGCTGAAGGCTCTGCACGTGTTTTACTAGGAAAAACCGAAATCCTAGTTGGAACCAAGGTCGAAACAGGTGAACCTTTTCCAGATACACCAACTGAAGGTGTAATGACTGTTAACGCTGAGCTTGTGCCTTTAGCTTTATCAACTTTCGAACCAGGACCACCAGACGAAAACTCTATCGAGCTAGCAAGAATTGTTGACCGTGGCATTCGTGAATCTAAAGCAGTTGATAGTGAAAAACTATGCATTGAAGCAGGTAAAACAGTATTCGTTGTATTCGTTGATGTTTACGTACTTAACCATGATGGAAACTTAATCGATGCCTCCGCAATAGCCTCTGTTGCTGCATTACTTAACACCAAAATGCCCAACTATGAACTTAAAGATGGCGAAGTGAAAATCAAACAAGGTTACAACCCATTACCACTTAAAACCCAGCCGATAACGATTACAATTGCAAAGATAGGTAATAGCCTAGTCGTTGATCCAAGCATAGAAGAAGAACAAGTAATGGATGCAAGAATTTCTATTGCAGTTAACACTGAAGGTAATATATGCGCAGTACAGAAGGGTGGATCTGGCTATTTCACGCCGCAACAAATATTAGAAGCCAGTAAGATTGCTCAACAAAAAGCTGCTGATTTACGTAAAATACTTACCTGGTGAAAATATTGCCACGAACAAAGAAAGTTGGCCCAACTCGAGGATTCGGACCACGATATGGTTCAACAGTCCGTAAACGCTATAACAAAGTAATCGAAGGACTCAAAACCGCTCACAGATGCCCATCCTGTGGCTTCGTAAAAGTAAAACGTCTCAGTGTCGGTGTCTGGAAATGTGGTAAATGTGCTTACACCTTTACTGGCGGTGCATACACACCAAATACTAAACTTGGTGCAGTAGCTAAACGTTCAGCAAAAGGTACAATTGCAGCATCAACCACGCAAGCAGCTGAAGAATAAGCCATAACTTAACATTCTTTTTCCTTTTTAGTTAATTTTTCTTTAATTCATTAGTTGCCTAATCTTTTATAGAACCTATTTTAGATTGTTTTACCTTTAATTTTCCACTGGAAGTTTATTAATAATGAATGCTGCTGCATATATCCGATTACAGTTCACTTCTGAAAAACAGCTATCTGCTTTGATTAATGCATTAACACCTGAAATCCAAAAACAAATCAGTAATCGTTCTACAGTATATCTTGCAAGAGATGCGCAAGTTTTGCTACTTTCTGTTGAAGCACAAGATACCATAGCTTTACGAGCAGCATTGAACTCTTATTTACGATGGATAAATTCTACTTTGAATGTACTAGAAACATTAGAAGATACCTTAAAGAAAACTTGATTTTTTTTATAAAGATGTTACTTAACAGAATCACTATTAGATAATAGCAAAGTCAAAATTACTTTCCTTCTAAATATTTACTTTTAGCGTTTACCTGATCCTTAAATTCGCTGATAAAAGATGAATTGATTTATTTTCAGTACTGCTTAAGATGTGGATAATTCTATTGTAGCGATATCTTTGCTTTTAAAAATAAATCCTATTTCAATAGAATATAATTCACTGAAAAAGATAAATTATTTGATTTTGTAACCTGAAGTAATTTCTATAGAGTAATGTCTAAAAAGAAATGATGTTGAAGCCTTACTTTTCACGTAAGACTTTAGGGATATACGCACACTGAGGGTCAGGTCCAAGTATGTCTCCTGTGTAAAAGAGTGCTGAGGTTCGGCAGCCACCGCAAATTTCGCGGTACTCACAGACTCCACATTTGCCTTTAAGATTATTTTTATCTCTAACCTTAGCAAAGAATTCGTTCTTTTGCATTCCTTCCCATATACTCTGAAGTGACTGTGTTTTAATGTTGCCAAAACGATAAACATCGTTATAGCTGCAAGGTATGGCGTCACCATTTTCTGCTATACTCATAAATTTGCCAAAAAAGCATCTGCCCAAGAAGAAGTGGTTAAACCAGTTATCCCAGTCGGCTATTCCACGTTGTTTAGCTACTCGTGCGTAAGTTGGATAGTAAATATTGATATCAGGCTTGCCTTTGTATTCTATGCGTAAGTCATATAGTTTATTCCATGCCCACTCATACTGTGCTGGGGTAGGTGCTGCTTTGAGGTCTTTGGGGTCTTTGCTGTATGGAATCATGCCGTGAAAAATGACCCATCGGGCACCATAAGTTGCAGCTAAATCCATGACGTCTGTAAAGTCTTTTTCTGTTACATTGGTGATTTGATCATTAACATTAGCAAGCGTATACACAAGGCAGTTAAGTAGCTTTTCTTTTGAAAGCCTTTCTATAGCTTTGACTGACGCTGCATAAGCGCCTTTTCCTCGTACTGCGTCATTTGTAGTTTCTGAGCCATCAATACTTACTGAAATTTTTGTTTCATTTTTAACAATATTCTCATATGCTTTGTCATCGAGCAGTCGGCCGTCAGTAATTATGCTAGTATTCATGCCAATCTTTCGAGCATAACTAAGTACGTCAAATAGGTCTTTGCGAAGAAGCGCTTCACCACCGGTTATGCCAAAGAAGCTTGCTCCCAACTCATATGCTTGGTCTACTAGTTTTATTGCCTCTTGGGTGCTTATTTCGTCTGGAGCTACTGGTTTTCCTGCTGAAGTGCAGTGTGCACAGTTAAAGCCGCATGCGAATGTGCAGCGCCAAGGTACAATATACAATGGTCCTTTTTTCTGCAAATTATTACACTTCCATTTCAATTAAATGATTACTTTGGTTCTCATGATCCTGTGGAACTATCTATCTTTAGGATTTTATTTCATATAAGTTACCTACATTATTCCAGACAAAAGCGGATGGCAAGGCCATAGCAATTTCAGTCATTGCTCTCCATCCTGTACAATGTGATGGTACAATTAAGGTAGGGTTAATTTGTACTAATTCTTTGAGGGTGAATTTTGTCTGTTCTTCCATGCCTTTTCCAGCTAGGTGAAATCCTCCCAAAATTGTGTGTACTTGTTTTGTCGAAGTAATTTGTTGTGCATAATTAATTGTGTTTATTATGCCTGCATGAGCACATCCTGAAATAATTATCAACCCTTTTCCTTTACTGCTGATGACAATGGCTCGATCATCTATTATTAACGGATCAGGTTGCCATGAACCATTAACAAGCATTTGGTGTCGTAAATATCCCTTTTCGTAACCAGTTTTCCTAGGTACTTCGCCTGTTATGCATATAGTATTATCTGCAATCATATGCGGCTTTTTAGTAAACACAAATCTAGCTGGGCTTATCTGTGCTTCTGTAGGAAAATCTCTAAATCTTCGAATAGTGCCATTAGGTAGTATGCTGCCTCTAGTTTTACACATATCTTTATGGGCTATGACAAGTAGGTCAGTTTTGCCAATTGCTTTAATCGCTGATATTAATCCGCCAAAATGGTCATAATGTCCATGAGATAGAACAATGCATTCTACTTCACCTAAATCTATTCCCATACGTTTTGAGTTTTCAATAACTGCTTCTTGGCTACTTCCAGTATCAAACAAGATGCTATGCGTTTTTCCCTTATATGTAACTCGAATAAACATCGAGAACCCATGTTCCGCAAAAGGATATTGTTTGTGGTTACCAAACCATTCTTGACCATACCTTTCTCTAGACCACTGCCCAAACGGTTTGGCTAATCTATGATTTACTGTAGACATAAAATCGACAGAGTTATCCACTAAACTTAGAACTTCAACAGCGTCAGCTTGGTTGATTTCTAAATACTGGTTTTTTGACTCAGTTGTTGAGTTCATGTCATCTATTTCCATTTATTAGAGTACGCCTTTATAGTTGGTTGTTACTGAACATCCTACACATTTTTGGTTTTTGTATCGTTTGCATGGTCCACAATTGACTTTACATGGCGTAATAATTTTCTCTTTATGTGTTAAGTGTTCTCGTATGCCTAAATACTGTGAAAAGTACATGTCACCTATCGGGTAAAATTCTGATCTGCGTATTCCCTGTGCGCTTCGTAGCGAGCATTGTTCAGTGGAGATGCTTTCTAATGTGTCCTGATCTTCGGCTACAACAAGCGCTATAAGATTATACCCTCCAATGGTCTTGAATATATTAACGACCCTAGGGCAGTCTTTAAATCGTTCAATAAGTTTTTCGCTAGCTTCTGCACTTTCCATTTCTAACATGACAAAAGCAGGAATCAATCCAAGTGCCTTTGGATTAATTAAAGCGGAAACTTTTATGGTGCCTTGGTTGATGAGCTTCTCCAGTCTTTTTTTGGTGCCCATGCTAGTGAATCCGATCATTCCAGATAACTCTTGTAGCGTTGTCCGTCCATCCATTTGTAATTGTGCAATAATTTTTCTATCTACTGCGTCCAAATATTCCGCCTCTGTTTAGTAAATAAACGTAAACTATTAATAAGGTTTATCTATTAAACTGATTTGC
>CAYSWL010000121.1:0-2868 GCA_964434745.1 uncultured Candidatus Bathyarchaeia archaeon
CTCATTTCCGAAACAGTGACTATCCGTCCTTTGAGGCTGGCGGTCTCTGAGCAGCTTCCGTAGGGCAGCTGTCTTCAGGGTCTACCAGATGAACCCGGCTAGGCTCGGGAGAGAGCAACCTAAGTTTGGACGTTCAGCGCACAAGGGGTCACGGGTAAGAGCGTAGGGCTCGAGGTGCCAAGCGGAGTCTATACGTCAAACCCCTGTGGCCCGCTGCTACTTCTTTTTACTATTCAAAGTATAGTTATCTCTTAAAAAAGAGAAAAGATAAAGAAGCCTACGCGTGCCTGATTGATGAAAAATCAAAAGTTCCTTCTATCATACCGCATTGTATACCATCTAAATCATGTGGTATATACTGCATTGTAGCTTTCTCAAAACTTAGCTCAAAATAGTCTAAGACTTTGTAGTCTTAGGCATTTGTGTAAGCACTAATTATTAGGTTACTAAGCTTCCAGGTTAAGACTTCTTTTGAATACCATTATTATCTATAACTTGAACTGAAAGAGTTGCTTTTTGAATATTTCGTGATTGAGCACAATACATAAAGAGAAGTGGTGAAGTAATGCTAGATTCAGCTGTAAATTTAAATGTGCTTGCTTGTATTATTCCTGCGTTCATTTCTGATTTTGAGATAGATTCGTTCCAGTCAAAATTTTGTATTTCAATTTGATTTCTATGTGCTTCATTTTGTGGCTGTCCTACAATGCCATCAATTTTTAGAAAGGCTTGTATTGTGCCGGCTGATTGTGCGTTTGCTAAGTTTCCCTTGAAGTTGTTCAGTTGGCAAAGATGCGTAAAAAGCAGCGCCAGCAACAAGCCGCAAATGAAAACTATAGTAATGATCATTAACGGTTTCTTCACATATATGCCTCAAATAAGTTATCAAACGTGCTGGTAGAGAAATTTACATCTTTGCAAATAACCATTAACGCTTAGTGAAAAATTAAAGGATTTTATCGCGCTTTTTTTTAACTAATTTGTTTGCTCGTTAAGAATATCATTAAGCAATCTTAACTCTGCTTTTCGTAGGTGTTCTACTAGCGTAGAATCTCCTATACCGATTTTCTTGGCTAATTGGCGCGAATTGATACGACGTGGGATATTGTAGTATCCATATTTGTGGGCAGCAGTTAGGATTTCTCGCTGTTTTTCAGTTAATTTGCTAAGCGGAGAATTTGGCGCAAAATTTGCGTTAGAAAGTAAGATAATGCGGTAATGAATGCCTTTATGGCTAATTTTCTCCAAAAAACTACTTACTTGTCCTTCGCTTCCAAGAAAAGATATCTTAATTTTGCCGTCACGAATTTCCAATGGTGGAAATAGATATCCATCTACTACACCAATTGCGTTTAAAACTGAAGATAAAATTGGGCCTCCCCGAATAAAGATAGTATATATGCCATTCTTTTCATGTTCAAGTACCTGTGCTTCAATAAGAAAATCACTCACTAATAACTCGCTAATCGGTGTTGAAGGATTTTTAAATTCAACTTTCCATATTGCTGCAAACTCTGTTTGGTCTTGTCTAAGAAAATGCATTAGCTCAAAAGCATGAATTTTCTGAAACGCTGGAACATTTACTCCAAGCAAAGAGAGCTCTTTTTCAGGAACTTCTAAAATTAACCGACGCATAGAGCTCGATACTTGAACACTCCATATATGTTTTACTAATAGCCGAGCATATGCGGTAGAATCTTAATCTGTCTGTATCAGTTGAATTTAAAAAAACAATTCCCCGCCGTTCAAGAGGGGCTCATCTTGGAAACAAAACAAAATGGTTTTACAAAAATAGGTAAACTAATTACAAAAAGAAAATATGTCGTACTAATCTCATGGCTGCTAATTCTTGTTCTCGTAATCCCATTCATTTTAGACCTAACTAGCGTTGTTTCACTCCAAATGGATACTGCTTCAGATAAAAATTTAGAATCACAGAAAGCTAGTGACATAATTAGTGCTCAATTTGCTTCTACAGTAGCTAATGACACCCTTACAATTGTAGTAACTTCAAATAATATTTCCTCACTACAAACTCAAGATTTCATCAACCGTATAATAGAAAAAATCAAAACAGACAATAGCATATCAAACCTTGAAAACATTACTAGTATATACACAATATTAATCCCAGCAATAAATCAAACCAACCAGGCATCATTCACAGTTTTTGATAATGCTAATCTTACCTATAACTTGCTTTACGGTGTACCTACTGCGTATATGACTGTTTGGCAAACAGCTTACAACCAAACCACTGACACATTAATTTTAGGTCTTAACCAGACAAAACAAGGTATTCAAATCGCCTTTGATAATGCTAATCTTACCTATAACTTGCTTTACGGTGTACCTACTGCGTATATGACTGTTTGGCAAACAGCTTACAACCAAACCACTGACACCCTATCAGTAGGCATCACCCAAGCTAACCAAGCTGCCTACATCGCCTTAGATAACGCAAATTTAACCTGCAACTTAATTTACGGAGTGCCAGCAGCTTACCTAAATGTCTGGTCTCAAACATACACGCAGATCCAGAACGTACAATTATCTAATGAAATTGCATACAACCAAACCGCCGCATTACTTTCACAAACTGACCCTGAAGCTTTTATGCAATATACATCACATCTACTCAATGCTTTCAATACTTCTTGGTCATTAAGCTTCCAAGACCCTTCAACACAGCAATACACTCCAATTGAACGTGCATCAGCAGTATCAATTCAAGTAAACCAGCTCTATATTGATAATTTTCTTGGTAATAATGAAACAGCTAAACAGTTTGCAGTATCATTGACTAACACTTTTACACTGCAAGATTACCTGACTAATACTCAAGATCAAAATAACGTCAAACTACAA
>CAYSWL010000121.1:2968-7405 GCA_964434745.1 uncultured Candidatus Bathyarchaeia archaeon
ACTTCTCATTTGCTAGACTTATTCAATAACTACTGGGTAGAAAGCTTCCAAAACACAGCAACATTAAATTTAACTCCTCAACAGCGTGCAACATGTGCCCTCGAGCAAGCTAGTATTCAATACATTAATTCCTATCTTGGAGAGAACAAAAACTTCGGCATGGCAATACTAGAGCTTTTCTCTTTACAAGACTTTATAGCTAATAATACTGAACAAACCAGTCAAAAACTACACAGTTTTTCAATAGAATACATCGCAAATCAGTCAGGTTTATCATCAACATTTGTTAACGCAGCATGTGAATTAGGCCGAAGTTGCGATTACACCGCGCTAAAAACTTTAGCAGGAAACATAATCTCTGACCCTGAAAACTACTGTTTAGGACAACAACTATCCTCAGGAATTAATTCTCTTGTATCTAACTCTAAAGATTTAACATTAATCTCTGTAGGCTTAACAAATTCTGAAAGTAACACACTTTCTGCAATACGAAATATAATAAAAATTGAACTTGAAAACGATTCTGGGGATGTCACTTCAGCTCTAGTTACCGGACGAACAGCACTCAACTCAGATTTCGGTGACTCTGCAACACAAGACTTAGACTTTATCTTGCCTGTAACTATCATTTTACTAGTTGTCGCGACCGGTCTATTTTTCAGATCAATAGTAACCCCGCTAGTTACTTTAGGTACAATAGGTGTTGGGCTAGGTATATCACAAATATTTGTTGTCCTTATCGGTACTTATGTTAACCAAGTAGACTTTATGATTCCAACAATTTTGCTCACAGTTCTGCTAGGTGTTGGAACAGACTATAGCATATTTATTATCGCAAGGCACAGAGAGGAGCTAATCAATGGCTTACAAATTAAAGATGCCATAACAAAAGCAGTTACTTGGGCAGGAGAAAGCATAGTAACCAGCGGAACCACTGTAATAATTTCTTTCTTAGGTCTTGCAATAACTACAATGGTATTGTTACAAACGTTAGGAATAATCGTAGGCTTAAGCGTGATCGTTGCCCTGCTAGTATCTTTGACTTTAGTTCCTGCGTTAGCTGCAATATTGGGAAGTAGACTTTTCTGGCCTACCTCAGGTATACGATTTCAAAAATATGCTGATGCTTCCCGTAATACAATACGTAAAAAAGTCGGCTATTTTGCCCGAAGCGGAACATTCTCTGTAAAACATGCCAAAGTCATAATTATAATATCTTTGCTAATTACTGTTCCACTGCTGTATATCTGTGCGACTAGTACGCCTACTTACAACTTCTTAGGCGGCGCATCTAAAGATCTAGAATCAATTCAAGCTATGGATTCGCTATCTTCATCTTTTGGCGGTAGTCTTTTCCCTACATATGTAGTTGTTACATTTTCGCAGCCAATAGTTGACACTGAAGGTGTTTTCAACAATCTTACACTCGATCAAATCCAGTTAATCTCTAATCAACTGCTAACATATGACGGCATTAAAGAGGTTACTAGTGCAACTATGCCTTATGGCTTGCCAATAGACTATTCTACCATACAGGTTACAAATAGTACAAATAGTAACTATAGTGCAGTACTCGAACATATAGGCACAGATAATAAAACTGCACTTATAACTTTAGACTTTCAAATAGACCCCTACTCAAATGAAGCACTTAACATCGCTCAAGAAATCAGAACTAACCTGCATAATAACTATGATAGAATAGATAGCATTGAAAGTATCTATGTTGGCGGTACAACAGGTTCCATGATAGACGTAAAGCAGGTATTTGATAACCAATTTAACACTATATTACCTATTGTTACCATAGGCGTTGGTATAGTACTGTTTATGGTACTGGGCTCTTTGGTTTTGCCGCTATTTGCTATCTTATCTGTACTTATGAGCATAATTTGGACTTTAGGAGCAACTGTGCTCGTATTTCAAACCGGTTTTAACTATGGTCTGCTATTTATAACTCCAATGATTCTGCTTGTACTACTGCTTGGCATAGGAATGGACTATAACATCTTTATCCTTACACGCATACGCGAAGAATCAGCAAAAGGTCAAAAGCTTAACGATGCCATCGTACACGCCATTGAACAAACTGGCGGAATAATCACTGCAGCAGCAATAATACTTGCTGGCTCCCTTGGCGCACTTATGTTATCTAGCAACCTGCTGCTTAAAGAAATGGGCTTTGCATTTGCCTTCTCAATACTAATTGACGCACTAGTTGTACGAACTTACTTAGTTCCTGCCGTAATGTCAACTATAGGCAAATGGAACTGGTATAACCCCCTACCGTTCTTTAATCGTTCAAAAAAACTATACGAAAAGAAAAACTAGCTATAGCCAAGCTACAGCTACACTCACACTTTTCTTTTTCTAAAAAATTTAAGTTTTTCATTACATTTCTATAGACACTACTTTAGGAGATTTTTATTACATCATGTAGTTGAGTTTTTGGTTAATAGTACAGTATGGATTTATTCTACTCAAAAGTTAAGGAAATTTCTGTGGTATTTTGATTTAGCTTTTTAAAAGTGAATAGGTCTAAAGGCTATGTCGTATGTAAGTCAAGTTGTTTTTAGTTGGTGTACTTTAAGCTGGTTTACTTGGTTTGTAATGTATATTATCGTTTTATCAGCCTGTTAGGTCATTTAGATTTTTTAGGATATGAATTTGCGAATTGTTTACCTGTTGTATTGCCAATCTATGTATTCTTGTGTTGATTCAAAGTACTTATCCATATAGTCGCTAAATACACGGTAGATGTGTACGTCATTGCCTAGTGTTGGTCGCCAAATGTTTAGCCATTCATATATTTCTGTAGATATGTTATTAACTGCCATCTCGCCAAGAACATTGTGACTATAGTAGTCTCGTACTGGGTCCATGATTACAATTTGGTCTTCGCCGATAGGCACAACTACTGCTACATGTCCTGCGTTTTGACCTGTTATCCAGATGCATTCTGCTTGTACACTAATATATGCACGAATCATAGAAACAAGTAATACTGCAGTATCTTCACAGTCGCCTGTACGTATGCGCAATGTTTCATTTGGGTACTGTGCCATCTGGTTTGTTTGTGAAAGCCCTTTTGTTCTCACATCTTCAAGATTACTTGGTAACTGAGGATATAGTCCATCATCGCAGTACTCAATGTTATTGTTTACCCAATCATAGAGCGCTTTAATTTTAGGCCAGTCAAGTCCCAACGTCGAGGACCTATTTAGTTCACCAGTAATTTCCAAAGTTTTATTCGTAATTGCAGGATCATTTGGTGTTATAAATCTATACAAAGAGCTTTGCATAAGTCGGGCATCTGTTAATTCTTTGAGTTTACGGTAATCAGATTGGTACTGATTATATTCTGATTGTAATTCTTTGTATAGTTCTTGTAATGCTGCATAGCGTGCTAGATATTGTTGTGCTGTTGAGGCATCATTAGATGAACCAGAAGGGGATGCAGGAGAAATACTTTCAAATAAAATGCTTTTGTAGCGGCTTTCAAGGTTGCTGTAATTGCCTAAGAGCGCATAGTAGCGTGTTTGTAACTCCTTATAATCTTCTTCAAGTTTTGATAGGTCTCTTGAAAATTTATCATTACCTGAATTTGCTACACTTAAGCCTAAGAAGCTAACAGCAACCAAAGATACAATAATTAACGCTGCAATAAAGCCCCGACGAATTCTTTTCACTACAACTGCCTCTCTACAAGAGCCGCATTTGACTTTTTATATTTTGCTAAGAAACAGCCACATGTTGCTTTGTCTTTATTTAACCAGAAAATAAGAGGGGATTAAGAACTCTCTATTATTCTACCTTTAGTATATGGTACAAACTCTCGTATGGCTTCAATACTAGTTTTACCAAGTTTTTCTCGTTGTTCTTTAGGAAGCTGCAAAAGTAAAGATCGAAGAATCATTTTCAAAAAGTCTTTACCATTCAAATCACCTGGACTTAGAATAACAGATACTTTAGCTTTTGCCTTTACAGCAGAAACTGGGCCTCCTATAAACTCAAATTCACTATCAGCTACTTCGACTATGCCTAACGCCATTTTCAAAGGTGTTCCGCGCATCCAATTACGTTTTCCTGTTACTGCAAAAGCACCATGCGCAACATACTCCCCTGAAGGTCCGCTTTTACTTAGTTGCTCAGGTTTAACCCAGTAAACATCAGCTGCTCCCATGTTTTCTCTCCATGCTCTTGAAAAAGCCGCTGCATATTCACCTGCCTCTTTTAATGTTTGTTCTCCGGGTTCTTTACCTTCTGTTTTAATGACTGCGAAAGGTGACCCAACAATGTCTGCGTGGAAAACAGCATCATATGAGTCAGTGTACTTCTTAATTAGTACTTCATTGCTTACTGCATCTTTTCCAGCAACTACTAGAAAGCCTTCAGATGATCTAAACCATCTAAACTTTTCAAACCATTCTTTGCTTG
>CAYSWL010000122.1:0-7394 GCA_964434745.1 uncultured Candidatus Bathyarchaeia archaeon
TATAGTGGCCTCTCGAGTCACGGACCCGGGTTCGAATCCCGGCCGGAGCACCAAGTCCTTAAGATAGGCAGCCTTTCAAAATTTTTGTCTAATAAAATCTTACAAATACTTATGAGTACAAACTGTTTACTGTAAGTAGTTAGCAAACTTTAAACAAAAATTATCTAGTGAAAACTAACTGCCTAAAAATTTTGTTAACCAATTATTCAGGCTGGCACTATATTTTTAGTAACTTCTTCAATCTCAATTAGTACTCTCTCAAAATCCTACTCTTAAAATTTTATATGGTGTTACTAAAACTATTGACTTTGCTATCACAAAAATAGTCTATTATCCATGATAAAATGGGCGACGAATAAAACTTGTTGTAACTAAAAAAGTACGATACATAGATTGTATAATTAAGACTTTTTCACGTGCTATAAATTACAAGTAAATAGCTTAGCCCGCTTAACAGGGTTTGTCAAAATATGTACAAACTTGCTGCAAAAAACGAAAAACACTATAGTGAACTGAAATAACTGCCATTTTAAATCACATAAGAAAATTGTGAACATAAATAAAAAGAAGATTTAATTGGTTATTTCTATTGCGATGATTAATATTGCTAGTAGAGCCATTCTTCGTCTGCACGTTTGTAGTCAACTATTTCGTCAGGTGCAAAGAAGACTGCCATTTCTGTTTTTGCGTTTTCAGCTGAGTCTGATGCGTGGATAGCGTTTTTTGTTAAAGTGATCGCAAAATCGCCTCTTATAGTTCCTGGTTCAGCTTCTTTAGGGTTAGTTTTACCAATTAATTTTCGTATGATTGCTACTGCATCTTCTCCTTCAACAACAAGAGCTACAATTGGACCTGACATAATATATTCAACTAAGCTTCCGTAAAATGGTTTTCCTTTATGGACTGCATATAGTTTATCAGCCTTCTCTTGAGTTATTTGGAGCATTTTCATAGCAACAATTTTTAGACCTTTATTTTCAACTCTATTAATTATTTGACCTACTGTACCTCGTGCTATAGTTGAGGGTTTTAACATGACGAACGTTTTTTCCATATTCACTTTTTAATGCCTTCTAAATCATTTGTTGTTGCGAGTTTACAACAGTCTAAGTTATTAATTTATTCTAATATTTTTCATCTAAAGGAACTCTATCTTTATAATGGCCTTTAAATTATAGTGTCAAGTGAGCTTTCATAGTTTGTTTCTTAAAAAGTTGTCAAAACTATTTTAAGAGAAAACAATGCGTATGGTCTAACGGCTCTGCATTTGTTGCACGGCGTAGGCGATTAACCTATGGCTAAAGATAATAATCAAACCATGAGGGACGGCTTTAGCGAAGCCACCGTACTACAGCCTATGCTAAGTGTTGACGAAATCTTAAGCGCTCCAATAGAAAAGGTGGTTGGTCGATTAGGAACTTCGCCATCAGGACTTTCTTCTGAAGAAGCTGCAAATCGTATAGAGACTTATGGCGCAAATGAGTTAGCCCGTAAAAAGAAGCATACAGCAATAGTAGAGTTTCTGATGAACTTTAAGAGTCCTTTAGTAATAATATTGCTAATTGCAGGTACAATTTCAGGGGTTCTTCAAGAATATGCTAACATGGTCATAATTTTCATTATTGTGTTTCTTAGTGTGATTCTTGATTATTACCAAGCTTCTAAGGCTGAAAAAGCGGCTGAGACACTTAAAGAAAAAGTTACTACCACCGCAACAGTTCTTAGAGATGGTGTTAGAAATGAAGTTAAACTTCGTGATATCGTGCCTGGAGATATTATCTATCTTTCCGCTGGAGATATTATACCTGCAGACGCACGTGTGTTAAACGCAAAGGATTTGTTTGTCAACCAGTCCTCCTTGACTGGTGAATCTTATCCTGTAGAAAAAACGTCAATGCCGATAAAGACCATTAATGTGTCTATAAGTGAATGGAACAATTACCTTTTCATGGGGACCTCCATAGTTAGCGGAACTGCAACTGCGGTAGTAGTTCGCACAGGCAGTTTCACTGAGTATGGAAAGATAGCCAAGCGTCTTGTAGAAAAAGCACCAGATACAGAGTTTGAACGTGGCATTAGAAGCTTTGGTTTTCTTATCTTACAAGTTACAATTTTATTGGTGTTATTTGTTTTCTTAATTAATGCGCTTAAAGATCCAAGTGCCAGCGGAATTTTACAAGCATTACTTTTCTCAGTCGCGCTTGCTGTAGGTTTGACCCCTGAGTTACTGCCCATGATCATTACTGTTAATCTTTCTAAAGGCGCCCTAAGTATGTCTCGAAAAGGTGTAATTGTAAAGCGCCTAGCTTCAATTGAGAACTTTGGTAGCATGAACGTATTATGTACTGATAAAACAGGAACTATTACTGAGAATAAAATTACCCTCGTTCTATATGTTGATGCTGAGGGCAACGATGAGGAAAAAGTATTACTTTACTCTTACCTAAATAGCTACTATCAAACTGGACTTAAGAGCCCATTAGATGAAGCAATACTTTCTCATAGAGAACAGGATATTCATGATTATCAGAAAATTGACGAAGTTCCCTTTGACTTTATTCGCCGAAGGGTTAGTGTGGTTGTAGAAAAAGATCGTCAACGGTTCTTCTTAGCTAAAGGTGCCCCTGAAGAAATTTTAAAGGTGTCTTCTTTTTGCGAACTTAATGGATTGCCAGCTGACTTTACAGATGAGATGCGCAGTAAAGCAGAACAGAAATATCTTGATCTTAGCTCTGAAGGCTTTCGTGTATTAGGTGTAGCGTATAAGAAGCTTAGGGAAGAAAAAGATGTTTATTCTGTAAATGATGAAACTGACATGGTCTTTTTAGGTTTCGTAGCTTTTCTTGATCCTCCAAAGCAGACTGCTAAAGAATCAATCAAACTGCTTGGTAACGCTGGAATAGAACTCAAAATCCTTACCGGCGATAACGAACTTGTGACGCGTAAGACCTGCGAACAATTAGGCTTTGAAATTAAAGGTGTTGCTCTAGGTAGTGAAATAGGCCAGATGCACGATGACGCCTTGGCCCGTGTGGTTGAAGAAACAAATGTTTTTGCTCGTGTAACTCCAGCACAAAAAGATCGAATAATTAACCTACTTAAAGACAACGGTCATGTTGTTGGCTTCATGGGTGATGGCATAAATGATGCCCCATCATTAAAGACCGCTGATGTTGGTGTATCAGTTGATAATGCTGTAGATGTGGCTAAGGAATCAGCAGATATCATATTGCTTAAAAACGATTTAACAGTATTAGCTAAAGGTGTGTTCGAAGGTAGGAAAACATTCGGAAACACTATGAAATATGTTATGATGGGTGTTAGCTCAAATTTTGGTAACATGTTCAGTGTAGCAATAGCGTCATTATTTTTAGGTTTCTTACCTATGTTGCCGATCCAGATTTTATTGAACAATCTATTGTATGATCTATCTCAGTCAGCAATAACTACAGATAATGTTGATGCTGCATACATTGAAAAACCCAAACGCTGGGATATAGGTTTCATACGGCAATTTATGATTTCGCTTGGCCCTGTTAGTTCATTATTTGACTTCTTAACCTTCTTCATAATGATAATAGTCTTTAATATCCCTCTCATGAATCCAACATCTTCTCAAGCATCTTTATTCCAGACTGCTTGGTTCATTGAATCTTTGGCAACTCAAACAGTAGTGGTTTTCGTCATAAGAACAAGACACTCACCATTCTGGAAAAGCAAACCTAGCAAATTATTGCTATTAAGCTGCTTGCTTATTCTATCATTTGGTCTAATAGTTCCGTTTACGCCACTTGGTAGTATGTACTTTAGTTTTGTTCCTCCACCACCATTATACTTCGTTTTACTATCTTTGTTAATTATAGCTTACCTTGCAGTTACTGAACTTGTCAAACGTTGGTTCTATAAGCGAAACGCATACCGTATGGAACAAGCATTAATCCCTAAACGTAGGCCGTTTTACTTAAACAAGAATTCACGTCTTGTACAGGATATAACAGCAGTAATTTGTCTTCGCTCAGAAAACCAAATCAGCTTTAACTCCTTAACTGAAGTACTTTCAGGAAGTCTAAGTTACCCTATTGATGCTGAACAAGTTAACCAAAGTTTACAGTATCTTAGACGAAGCGGACTAGTAAGTATTGATTGGCGCAGAAAAACAATTAAACGCGTTGGTCCACTAAAAGAGTACGTAACTAAACGTATCGTTGCTAGCGAAATGTGGCCCCTTATACTTGAAGATTGGCTGAAAATTTATCAGACAATAATTGACAAGTATGGCTATGCCAACGAGGATTATCAAGATATACTTTTGCAAAAACAACGATAATACTGCTCACTACGTAGTAGTTTTCTGTTTATCTTTAATTTTAACTAATTCTTTGTTTATGGCTTCAGGCTTTTCTTGCAGCATTTTTATGTGATTTTGTAACTCTTTCTTTTTGCACTCAAGTGTTTCAATGTCCACAGTTTTGCTTTCTTCTTTCAAAAATGGGTCAAATGGACTAGGCATGATTGGTATTGGTGTGATTTTTGGTTCTACATTAAGCACTTCACGTGCAAATTCTTCAGCTAGTGTATTCATACTTTTTGCGATTTCACTTTGTTTCATAATTACATGTTTAAGAATACTTCGACCCTCACCGGTTATGTTGTACACTTTAATCTTCCTATTCCTGTGAACGCCCCATCCACCTTCAATATAGCCAGCTTTTTCTAGATCTCTGAGTATGGGGTAAACGCCTCCCGGTGTAGGTTTATAGAATCCATGTGTTTTATCCTTGATTTCCTTCATAATTTCGTAGCCGTGTGTGGGCTTCTTACTTAATACAATTAAAGTGGCAACGCGTATGTACCCTTTTTGAACTTCTTTCATCCAATCCGTAGTGGTTTTATCTTCACTGTTAGCGGGCATATGCCTTCCAAATAGTGTATGTCTGGGGAAATACTTATATTTTGTTACAATATATTGCAGTCAACAATATTGTCTGGGGTGGTTTAATGTCAAATGATGCAATGATCGAAGTCAGAAACCTCACAAAAACTTTCGGCAAATTCGTAGCAGTCGATAACATCTCATTCGATGTTAAAAAAGGCGAAATATTTGGTCTACTTGGTCCCAACGGTGCTGGCAAAAGCACAACTATGCGTATGCTATCTACACTAAGTAGGCCAACTTCGGGAACTGCAACTATCAATGGCTATGACATAGTTAAAGAAGATACTAAAGTACGCCAAACAATTGGATTAGTATCTGAAAAAATGATAATGTATAGCCGTTTAACAGCAAAAGAGAACCTGTGGTTTTTTGGTACACTCTTTAATATTCCCAAAGATGTTCTGTCTAAACGAATTGATGAGTTATTAGACCTCGTTCAGCTTACAAAATTCAAAGATACCCAAGTGGGCACCTTTTCAACAGGCATGCGCCAACGAATAAACGTTGTGCGTGCGCTACTAAATATGCCTAAAGTTCTATTTCTTGACGAACCAACACTAGGTTTAGATCCACAATCATCTGTTGAAATTAGAGAATTCATAAAAAAACTCAACCGCGAAAAAGGCACAACAATAATCGTAACTACCCACATGATGGTAGATGCTGATTTAATGTGTGACCGCATAGCCATTGTAGACCATGGAAAAATTGTTTCACTTGACACTTCCACCAACCTAAAGAAAATGGTAGCAGGCGCTGACACCACAATTGTAAAGCTTGAAGTCACAAACCTAAGTTCACAACTTACTGAAAAAATTCGAGCGTTAAACTGTACTGATTCACTAACTCAGGAGTCGCCGACTAGTCTTCGTCTCATAGTTCATGGTGATGATGCATTCAACTCGATAATAGACACTGTTAGGGCAAATAATGGAAAGATTTCTTCAATGGAAAACGTTCAACCAACGCTTGAAGACGTATTTTTGCATATAACTGGACATCAGGTACGTGATAGTGTAGAACAAAAAGTACAGCCTGAAATGCATGGTCCTGGGCTAGCAGGAATGAAAATGAGGGGGAGATAAAATATGAGTGCAGTAACAATGCTTTCGCATAGTTTAAAAATCGCTAAAAAAGATCTTACCGAACTGTATCGTAATAAGTTAGGTTTAGTATTACTCATAGTAATGCCACTATTCATGATGGTTATGGTTGGCTTCATTTACCCTTCTAACGGAAACAGTATTCATAATATGCCTGTTGCGTTAGTAAATGAAGATTCTGGCTTTAACGGTTCAATGGTTCCAAGCCAGTCATTTATAGCAGGATTACAGCAAATTAATGATCAAACTAACATATTGAAGCTATCTAATGTTTCCAGTATCGATGAAATTAAAGAATTAGTTCAAAAAGGTGGTCTTTCCGGCGGAATAGTAATTCCCAGTAACTTTTCCGAATGTATAATGACTGGCCAGCAAGGTAACATAATAATCATAACTGACCAGTCAAATCCACAAATATCTGCAACGCTCCAAGGTGCTCTGACTGCTGTATTCAACCAGATGGGTACAACTCTGGCTCAGCAAAATGTTCAACTACTAAATCCCGCACTTAATTCAACTAGCTCTCTTGCCATAGTTCAGCCTTATAATATACAAGCTCAAGGTGTTGTTGAAGGTAATACAAGCTACTTTGACTTCATTGCTCCTGGTATAATGGCTATGACCGTAATGATGAGTGTTATGACTGGGCTTCCAGCAGCAATATCTCAAGAAAAAGAAATTGGCACTATGGACGGTATGATGGTTGCTCCAATTAATCGGCTCTCTATTGTCCTTGGAAAAGCATTAGGCCAGGTCGCAAGAGGTTTAATCCAAGGCATAGTAATAATGGCATTAGCTATCGGTCTGTTTGGGGTTACCATCCACGGCAGTATACTACTAGTATTCGGTTTGCTATTGCTTGGTGTGTTTGCATTCGTCGGATTGGGCGTAGTAATTACTTCATTTGCAAAAGACCAAGAAACCGCGGCAATGCTGATGATGACATTAATGTTCCCTATGATGTTTCTTAGCGGTGTATTCTTCCCAATACAACAAATGCCTTGGTATATGCAGACAATATCTCAGTTTCTACCGCTTACATATGCTTCAGATGCTCTAAGAAAAGTTATGGTTCTCGGTGCAGACATTCCAGCAATCTCAACAGAGCTGATAATACTAATAGTATTTGGCATCGTAATGACAGCAATTGCAGTGCCAGTATTCAAAAGAATGATGACTAGGTAAACAAGCAACTCGGCTCAATAGAAGAAAAGCACTCGCCTATGGCACTCTAAAAATGCTAAAGGCCAACATGTTTTTCTTTAAAGCCAAACCACACTTTTTATTTATTTTTCTTCCTGAGGGGTGTGCAGAATTTATTTTGGTTTTTTCTTTTAGTCTATTATGGAAGCCTG
>CAYSWL010000123.1:0-7379 GCA_964434745.1 uncultured Candidatus Bathyarchaeia archaeon
GCGAAGCGGAAGTAAGATGGGTCACAGAAAACATCATGCTCCAAGACATGGTTCACTAGCCTATTTGCCTAGGCACCGTGCGAAGAAACCAGTTGCAAGAATCCGTTACTGGCCAAAAATTGACGCGGACACCCCTAGACTATTAGGATTCCTAGGTTACAAAGCAGGTATGACTTACGTTTTCAGTATAGAGGACAAAAAACGTTCTCCAAACTTTGGAAAAGAAGTTATGCGTGCAGCAACCATTATAGAAACTCCCCCGATAATCCTATGTGGTATACGCACATATAGTCACAGCCCATATGGGCTTCAACAGCAAACAGAATGCTGGATGAAGAATCCTCCGGCTGAACTTGACCGTGCTATAATTATGCCTGAAAACTTTAACACTGAAGAAATGCTTCAGAAAATAAGTGATGGCATTAGCGAAACTACAAACATTCGTGCAATAATAGCCACACAACCTTCTCAAGCCAACATGGCAAAGAAGAAACCTGAAATTACCGAAATAGAAATCGGTGGCGGCACAATTGCACAGCAACTAGAATACGCTAAAAGTCTATTGGGCAAAACAGTAACTCCTGAAGAAATCTTCAAGGCAGGTCAATACGTCGACATTGCTGCAATCACAACAGGAAAAGGCTTCCAAGGTCCAGTAAAACGCTGGGGTGTAACTAAACTCCAAGCAAAAGGCCGTAAAACAAAACGAGGTATCGCAACTCTCGGTCCATGGAACCCTCACCACCTTATGTACTCAATTGCACGCGCAGGCCAAATGGGCTACCACCAAAGAATCGAGTACAACAAACGCATCCTTAAAATGGGTAAAGATCCAAAAGATGTTAATGTTAAAGGTGGCTTCATAAGATACGGTGATCTTAAGAGTTCCTATATTCTAATTGAAGGCAGCATTTCAGGTACTGAAAAACGTACTATCCGACTTCGTTACCCTGCAAGGCCACCACAAGACGTAGCCGAAGCAGCTCCTCAGGTAACACATGTTTCGGTTGACTCGCCTCAAGGAAAATAAACGGTGAAAAATAATGCCAACTAGAACCGCACAAATATTCAACCTCGAAGGAAAACCAACAGGGCAAGCAGACCTTCCCTCTGTTTTTGATACACCTCTCCGACCCGACGTAATAAAACGGGCCGTTCTTTCAATTCAATCTCATAGAATTCAACCTCAAGGCCGAGACCCAATGGCTGGTAAACGAACCTCTGCTGAATCACGCGGCACAGGCATGGGTATAGCCCGTGTTCCCCGTGTGAAAGGTGGCGGTGGTAAAGCTGCCTTTGCTCCTGGCACAGTAGGTGGAAGACAAGCTCATCCACCACGCTCTGAAACATGCATTACTAAAGAAATTCCAAAGAAAGAAAAACGACTTGCTTTACTATCAGCAATTGCTGCTACCGCACAAAAAGAAACAGTTGCCGCAAGAGGCCACGAAATAGAAACAGTTCCTGAATTTCCACTCATAGTAGAAAACTCTATCGAAACCCTAACAAAAGCAAAAGAAGTCGAAGATGCTCTATCAAGCTTAGGCATACTATCTGATGTTAGCAGAGTACGTGATAGCAGAAAAGTTCGTGCCGGCAAAGGAAAATTACGCGGTCGAAAGATGAAACAAGCAGTAGGTCCACTAATCGTGGTGGCTGAAAACAAAGGTATAATGACTGCAGCAAGTAACCTTCCTGGTGTAGATATAATAACTGTAAATAACTTAAACACAGAAATATTGGCACCCGGTACACACCCTGGTCGATTAACCCTCTGGACAAATGGTGCTATTGACCAAATCAAAAAACTATACGGTGAAGGAGAAAAAGCATAATGGATCCAAACGAAGTCATCTTTTACCCACTGATGACTGAATCAGCCAGCCTAATGGTTGAAAAAGACAACAAACTAATCTTCATAGTGAGCTTGAAAGCAGGCAAAAGTGACGTAAAAAAAGCAGTTGAGCAACTATACGAAGTTAAAGTGGACAAAATCTCCACTACAATCACCCCCCAAGGTGAAAAGAAAGCCTTCGTTAAGCTCACACCTGAATTTAAAGCGTCAGATGTCGCAATCAAACTAGGAATACTCTAAGTTACTGGAGGATTGACTAATGGGAAAACGAATTCGTGTACAAAGACGCGGGCGCGGTGGCTCAACATATCAAGCATCTACTCACAAACGTGTAGCCGCAGCTCAATACCCAGCCATGACCCCTAAAGAGACTTTTGAAATCGCAATAAAAGGCGTTATAGATTCTCTTCTACATGACCCAGGTCGCGGCGCACCCCTAGCATTCGTAAAATTTGAAACCGGTGACACCTGTTATATGGTACCTCCTGAAGGTACATATCAAGGTCAAGAAATCCAGCTAGGTGGACAAGCTCCTGCAGATGTAGGTAACATATTGCCACTTGGTAAAATCCCTGAGGGTACCTTGGTTTCTAACCTTGAATTACGCCCTGGTGACCGTGGAAAACTAGCAAAATCTTCTGGTGCATACGCGACAGTTGTTGCACATACACCACAAGGTACTATGATACGATTACCTTCACGACGCACTCGCTATGTAAATGATTACTGTATGGCAACTATTGGCGTAGTTGCAGCCGCAGGTCGCACAGATAAACCATTCCTTAAAGCAGGTGAAAAATTCCACCTAATGAAAGCTAAAGGACACAAATATCCACGAACTAGCGGTCGCAAAATGGTTCCAGCTGTTCACCCCTATGGTAGCAGCAAGAAAAGCGCTCGCCGAACAACTACAACCTCTCACGGCGCACCACCAGGCCAGAAAGTCGGGTTGATCGCTGCCAGAGGTCCAGGACAGAAAAAGAAACGCATTATACGCTAAGATAAGTTTATAATGCCAAAAAATCACCAATGAGGATGAAATAAAAAATGCCAAAAGAATTCAGTTTCAGGGGCCATTCCCTCGATAGTCTGCAAGGCATGTCTATGGATGAATTCATTACCCTACTACCCTCACGACAACGCAGAAGCCTACAAAGAGGTCTATCGCCTGAACAAAGAATCTTACTCGAAAAAATGCGTGAAGCCCAAGAAGCAAGCAAGAAAGGAACAGAACTTACCGTTAAAACTCATGTACGTGACATGATTATCCTACCTGAAATGGTGGGGTCTAAAGTTAGTGTTCACAATGGTAAAGAGTTCGTTGCTGTCACAATCAAAGCAGAAATGATCGGCCATTACATAGGTGAATTTGCAGTAACCAACAAACCTGTCAGACATGGTACCCCTGGTATCGGTGCGTCTCGTTCATCAATGTACGTGCCACTAAAGTAATTAGCCTCTTAAACAAGTGAGAAACATGGAACTGAAAATACTCTCGCAAAAAAACAACCCTCTTTTAAAACGGAAAGAGGTCCAATTCGAGATCACGCACATTCAAGGAAAAACGCCCGTACGAACAGACGTTAAGCAATCACTAGCAGCGCAAATACAAGTTGACAATAAACTCGTTTATATTAAAAAAATGGAAACCAAAACTGGTACTAATACAACCATCGGCTTTGCAAACGCCTACGAGACTGCTGAACAAGCAAAACTAATTGAACCCGAATACATAATTAAACGTAATAACCCACAAAAATCAGCTGAAGGAGCTAAAGCATAATGTCAAAGAAACCAGCAGCTGGCGCAAAGAAAGATGCACCTGCACCAAAATCTGACAAAAAAGAAAAGAAAACGGGTAAAGGCATCAGCGGTATTTACAAAATCGAAGGCGACAAAGTTGCACGTTTACGCCCAACTTGCGAACGTTGTGGTCCAGGCTACTTTATGGCTGATCACCACGATAGATTCACATGCGGTCACTGCGGCTTCACTCGATATAAACGCGCATAAAAAACCACTAAACAATCAGCAGTTTTAAATTGCTGATTCTACCCCTTTATAATTTTGATGGTCTAGATGATAAGAGTCAATGTTTCTATAACAAATATTTCTGCTGATCGTTTTTGGGATAACCGTAAGCCTGCTCCTAGCATTCAAATAAGCACAAACATTAATGTAATTAATATTGATAAAAAATCCGATGGCTCGCTTGATGTTCCTTTTGTATTAACTATTAATTATAACCCCTCCATTGCCCAAATGAATCTTAAAGGTACAGCTTTTGTTCAAGGTGACAAAACTGAGATAGATCAAATTCTTCGGGATTATGAACAAAAAAAGCCTCCAGCCCAAATTATACTACAATCAATATCTAATGTTGTTTTCACTGAATCTATCCTAGTTTCACGGATACTAAATATACCTCCACCAATACCTTTGCCTATGATTCCTGAAGCTGGTAAACAACAACCTCAAAAACCTGCATCAAGAGACTATAGTGCATAGAGAGCTGCCTTTTAGTAGTTCACTTACTATACTTTCATTTTTTCCAGTGTTGTACTTGCTTTATTTTTTTTCTCAGATGTTACTTTAACTACAACTATGCCCTGATTAGGTTGTCCATAAACAATTATTGCTCCTTTGGGTGCATGTAATACAGCGATAAGTGTTAACAAATCCTCTTCTCCTTCTATAAGTATTTGTACACTTTTATCGTCCTTTAATGAATCTTGTATTGCTATTATGGCTTCTTTGGTTATGGTTCCTTGGGGGTTTTTTGCTAAAACAAGTTTTTTGTCTGGATAAATTATTGATTCTACTTTCTCGCGTAAACTCTGATTATCAGTAATTACAATATTCGTATCAATATTGTGCTTGTAAAGATTACGTGATACAATATCACCTACTGCTATCAGCTTAGTGGGCTTTTCTTGCTTAATTATTTCCCGCAGTTTATTCATAGTATCCTTAGGATCGCCTTGTATTAAAAATCCAAAAGGCTCTTTAAATTTTGCACGCATTTGCTCTGAAATACGGTATTCAACCGTCATTTGTGTACCCAGGCAGATAGTTTTCACTATAGTTAGTTAACAATGCTCATAACTGTGTCGGTTTAGCTAAAATAAAAAAGTTGATTAAGCCAAAAAATAGCTTATCTAACTTTTAGTGCATAACGTCCTTTATCTTTAATTTTCATTGTCTTTGCTACAGCTGAATTAGCAGGGTCAAAAACTATTACTATTCCGCCGAAGTCCTCGCTTAGACTTGTTGATCTGCATTTTGGACAAACGTTTTCTTTAGAAATGAAGTGACAGTTTGCACATGCTTTTTCGCTCATTTATTATTACTCCTTCTTTGATTGGCTCTCTTCTGGTTTTTTGTCAAGTCCTTCCTTATTTTGTGTTAATATCTCTTTGAGCCATTCAAGTTTTCCTAACGCTGGTTGTCTTGCGGTTACTCCGATCTTACCTGAACTTCCTGCTCTACCTAAGGAAACAGCAGTAATTCTAACTCGAACAGGGTCACCTGTTCCAAGTCTTCTTTTGCTTTCTTTACCTAACAGAACACCCTGTTTTTCGTCATATGATATAAAGTCATCCATAAGTTGAGATACGTGGAGTAAAGCATCAACTGGGCCTACTCTTACGAAAGCACCGAAGTCAGCAATTTCTACAACGTCACCTTCAACTATTTCTTGAATTACTGGGTAGAATGATAGTAATGAAAAGCTTACTTTGTGGTAAGTTGCGCCATCACCTGGAATTATTTTTCCAATTGGGCTAACTTCTACTTTAGTTACAGCTATTACATAACCTAGTTCTTCATCTACTACCCCTTCATATTTTGACCTTACTTGTTCACGGCCTACTGCTTCCAGTGGATTGCCAAACGTTTCAGGTGGAATGCGGATAGTATCCTGAAGAGTAATTAGTTTAAACATGTGTTAAATCATCCCGTCAATCTCTAGACGCGATTTTTCTCTTACGTAAATCACTGGCACACTTATATCTTTTAGCCTCACCTTTAGTAGTTTATCATTAGTAAAAACTGGTGCGTTCCATTTCTTTGCAATGTTTAGTATTGTATCATCTGTGAGTTCATTATTTTTTGGTCTAATTTTGATGTATTTGCATTTATCTGCCAAGCTTAAAGCAAAAGTAGCTTCTTTTTGTATTTTAGGTGCACCTTGTTGTGCTAATATTTGAAGTTCTTTTTTAACAGAAGATAGCAAAATAGGTGTAATATTTTTTCCAAATAATCTTTCTAATTCAGCAAAAATGTCAATTCTAAATTGTAATGGTACAAAGAAAGCATTAGAATCCATTATTATTTTTAGAGGCTGTTTAGATGTTGGTGTGTTCATCATTTTGATTTTTCCCTAATTTTTCCATTGATAAGAAACCTGGCTCACTTATGTCTATCTCAATCAACTTTAAAACTATATGTCTCATGATCAAATTTTTAATTTAACTTATCAAACTTTCCAGCTTAAAAGCTAGCTGATTTTTATTCCTGATTATATTGCTGTATTGAGTATTTTTATATTCTTTTAATGAGTAATCATATTTCTGCAATATTGCTTGATTTACTACTAATTTGTTTCATTAAATATTATGTTCTGAAATATGTATTTTAAGCTGTTACTTTGTGTACTCTTTAATTATTTATTAAATATGTTAGCTTACATCAGAATTAGCCTGTCATGGTCGGCTACCTTTTGAATTGTCCATCTATCTTGTTGCCTGTTTTGTGTCCTTTTTCGTATTATGTTTGCTTTTCTAATTGTGTAGAATTGCTTTTAAAGGGTGCATGCTTAGAGTTAGGCAGGTTAACAACTTGGATATGTGATTGGCAATGTTGAATGAGAAATCTTGTGGCGCCGTAGTATACTCTAAGGTTAATTCTGAACCAATTTATCTTCTCCTTCAATATGAAGCTGGTCACTGGGACTTTGTTAAAGGTAACGTCGAAGCTGGTGAAACCGAGCATGAAACAGCTGTGCGCGAACTTAAAGAGGAAACTGGCATATCTGACGTCAAGTTTATTGATGGTTTTCGTGAGTCAATTACTTATTTTTATAAACGTAAAGGTTCAACAGTGCATAAAGAAGTTATATTTTTCTTAATGGAAATTAAAACTACAAAAATACAGCTTTCTTTTGAACATGTGGGTTTTGATTGGTTACCTTTTGATCGTGCAATGTCCAAGCTGACTTTTAAAAACGCACGGGATGTTTTACAAAAAGCTAATGATTTTTTAAAAAAATAAGCCAAGTTGGCTTAGAGTTTGCCGCCTGGTCTTTCTGTTATAAGGCCGTAACCTATTAGTCTCCATCGGGCAGTAATTTTTCTGCTAATTGCAACTCTTGAGCCTGGAAGAACACATACAGGGCGGGTTAGCTTCACTTTGATAAGGTTGGCTTTTACAGCTATTACTTTTCCTACATTCACAGCTGCTCCCACGTGTAAAAGAAGTTGTTCATCAAGGTTAATTTTTTCAACCTTAAGTAATTCTTTTGTTC
>CAYSWL010000124.1:0-7376 GCA_964434745.1 uncultured Candidatus Bathyarchaeia archaeon
TAGCTAAATAACGTAAGCCAGCTTTATCAATGCGGTCACAGCCACACTCAGGACACTTAAGAACTGTCTGGGCTTCCATCATTAAGAAGCCTCCCGTTCATCATAATCTGGCAAATCTTCAACAAGCACCATACCGCTAGCCTTAACTTTAGGCTCAAGCGCCTTTAAACAGCCCTCGCAAACAAATAACGGCTTACCCTCAGAATCCACAGTTTCAAAATCGGCTTCCCTAACACCTTCACCGCTACAACTAGGACATTGGCATTTATGAGGTTCGTTTGGCGGTATCCTATGATAATGTATTTCCTCTAGCGCCGATTTTTTGAAGTCTTGGTTAACCTCTAAACGTCTAAGCCCAGAATCTTCAGTAACAACCTTTAACTTTTTATCTGGTGCTTCAGCCAGCTTCTTATCATAACACGCCTTGCATATCACTGTGTTGTCAGTAGAAGAATCCCAATAAAATTCTTCAAGGCTTCCAATCGTCATCCCACAATCAGCACATAACACATTAGGCTGTGAAAATGGTTTAATTTCGTCATCACAAACATTTTCTATGTCTATTACGGTTTCTAAGTCTTCAAACGGTGTATTTAGGATTTTACAAAAGTGTCTGTTCAGATATAACACATTTTTTTCTAGTTCTTTACCTTCATTATCCACGTTTGCTGTTAAGTTGTAAGATTGATTACCCCAGCCGTTTAACCCCATAGACACACATGATATTTTATATATTGGCAATAAAGCATACTCTTGTAACATCGTTTTAAGCCATGATTTAAACCCAGTTTTTAATAAGTCGATTGTTTTTGTTTGAATTGGTGAAATGCAAACATTTTCACAGTTATTTTCATCTGTGATTAATGGGCTAAAAGATACAGCCTTATTATCGATTTTGTCTTTGTCAACATAACCAATTTTATTCAGTCTTTCCAGCCAGTAACGGATAGTATAATCGCTAAGTTTCCTTTTCGTTGTTTCAAGATTGTTATACTTCGCTGTAGCTTCCTTAATACTGATTGTTTCATCTTTCCCTAATGGCTGAATAATAGCCTTATAAAAGTCAAGGATTTTTTTGTCTGTGTTTGCCCTAGTTGTTTCAAACATTTCTCTGAATACTTCTAAGGCTTCTAACACATCTTCCAGAGTTGTTATAATGTAAAAATTTAAGCGGTCAAAAGATAGTATGGGGCGTTGATAGACTTTTAGCAAGGTAAATGTTTTAAGAAATTGGCTGAAATGTTCATAATCTCGCATGTCTCGGGCTATTTCTCTTGGGAATAATTCATGCAAGTTTGGAAATGGGTTTATTACTTCAATAATTGGAGAGTTAACGCTTGTCTCTATTGGGGTTGTAAAAAGGTCTTGTATGCATCGAATTAACGATTTAGTTAATTGTTTAGTTATGCTTTCGGTTTGATATTGGAATGGATAACTTTGTTTGTGATTGATTAAGCCTATTGCATCTTTTATTTTGTCTTGGCTTGTTTCTGGTGTTGTTGTAAAAGTACGGGTGGCAAACTCTGTTAAAAAAAGTTTGTCAACAGAGCAAAAAACCGCACTAGGCCAACCTTTGATTCTTACTTTTTTAGTTAGCATTTGTCCTTTGCTATTTTTGTCAACAAACCTGTATTCTATCATTTTTTCGTCATGGCTGAGTATGGGCTTAAGCATCTCGAAGGCTTCAATGCTTGGGGCTTCAAGAAATAGCAAAACTATGCCAGTTAAGTCAATTTCTGTGTATGAGTTCTCCATTATTGTTTTTAGTAACAGTCTTTTTTTGTTGTAATCATCTGATGCTAAATTGTATGCGTTTTCATCAGTATAGTCTCTTAGTTTTGGTTTAGTAAGTTGTATATCGTCTAATGGTATTTCCACGCCGTCTTTGTCTTTTAATACGCCTTTTTGGTGAATTAGGGCTTTTGCGCTTACGCCTCCAAGCATCCAGATTTTTTCTTTTGGGAAATACTCAGCGACTTTTGTAGCGTTATAGGTTTTGCCTGCGCCTGATTCTGCTTTTATGCTTAAATTAATAGGGTCCAAACATGAGGATAAGTAAGTGTGGAATAGAGCCATTTTTACTGTGTCATCATGTTTTATTGTTCTGCTTAAATCTTCAAGGATTAAATTTCTTAATTCGGGATTTTTGGTAAACTCTATAAATTCATCCAAGTTTTCAGGTGTTGTGTGGCATCGTTCGGCTGCCTCTCTTGTTTGTTGGGCTTCTGGTGATATTGCTTTAAAGAATTCTTGTCTTTCGGGGTTACCTCTGCATGCTGTACATAAACCGTCTTTTTTGAATTGTTCATGCTCGGCTTTTGTTGGTTCGTCTGTAGGTGTTAAGATTATTTTGCTACAGCAAGAACAGCGCTCTGTCATTGTTTGCGCTTCCTGTTTTGGCAGAAGTAAACGAATTTCTGAAATTCCTTTACAGTGTTAAAATGCAAGTTATTTTTTATCCATAAAGCGCATTGTTCGCACCGTTTGGCGTGCGCAATCAATTTGTCTGCTAAGTTTGGGTCTAAAAGGTCTGGGGTTGCTCCAACGGTTAACCAACAGAAATAGCCTTGTAGGTCTTTGCATTTCTTGGTTTGCGCTGTCGGTTGCTGCGTTGTCATTGGCTAGGCTCCCTCTGGAAATGGCGAGATTTCTTGAAGTTTCTCAGCTATTGTAGAATTAGCGTAGTTTAGGAATCCAAAAAACTCTTTTGTGTTTGCGTTTACCAGTATGCGAGAGCTAGTAAGTGGTTTTCCGTATTTTACCCTTAAGTCTGCTAGTAGCTTGGCGGTTGTGTCTATTTGTTTAGCTACTACTTTTATTGTTACAATTTCTATTTTTTCTTGGGTCGGGCTTTCGCCGTCAGGTCCCGAAACGGGAATATCTATTTTATTTATTTTTGTTTCCGTGTTTTGCTCCTAATGTTTCTTTTTGCCCTATACCGTCACCAGCATAAGAGGCGGTTTGTCATTTACCGTCTGAGCAATCACGGGAATAATCTTTGCTTTCGTGTGGCTGATTGTTCCAGATTTTTCTTTGAGGCTCTGTTAGGCACTCTCAAGCATAGCTTATTTTTCCCGTTTACTTCCACAGCAAGGTTAACGAGGTTCTTTCGTCTAGGCTTGACCTAAACAATTCAACGTTTGTTTAGGTTTGACTAACCATAAAGCGCATTTGTTCATATAAAACTTTAGGCTCTTTTGGAACAAACGGCTAGCTATATTTTAATAAATAAAACACTTGTGTTCTAAATAGGACAAAATATTTAAGGTTGTTCAAACTTAAAAGATATATGCCATATAAAAACAAAGCAATACAAAAAAAGAGACAACATGAACTCTATTTAGTAAGGAAGGAACTATTAAGCAAAGCTAAGAACCTGCTAGGGATTCCTCAAGACAGACGAAAGAAACAGGGGCTAACTAATTGATTGCGATACTTGCGCTTGTTGGAATATTCGCTATAGTCTTTTTTGGACTGTTAATAGCTGCTGGTTTGTATCTTGCTTTAGCGCCTTTCTTTCCAATGTTTGCTTTGATTGTTCTGGTAATCTTTGCGCTGGTTGTCGTGGCTGTGGTTGCTATTGTTGCCTTAAGTAGCCGTAACAATGGTTCCAATTAGGTTTTGAAACTGCGCTTTCCTCTTATATAGATATATATTACTACAATAAAAAAGGCTAAATCAAGCTTTGATTTGTTTGTTCGAACGGTTACTTAACAAAACAATATTTTGTTAAATTAGCTTGCTTGTATAGAGAAAAATTTAGTTTCGGTCTATATAGATAAAAAAGACAGCTTTAACCCTGATAAAGCAAGCAAAAAAAGCTTAAGATAAGAAAAAGTGTTACCACTTGCCAAATATTTCTTCTGTTTCTTGTTTGCTTTCTGGTCCAAACTGTAGATATTCTGCTGTTGTTTCTATACTGGCATGTCCTATTCTTTTTTGCAGTTTCCTTAAACCTTCAAGCGTGTTGTTTCTTCTAACGTACGCCACACAGTTGCTATGTCTGAAATGGTGGTTGTGAATTAACTTAGCGCCAACTTTTGAAATGTTGGCTTCCTCCCCCACTTCCCGTACTATTTGAAAAGCCCTTTGCCTTGAGAATTTAAACAGTGGTTCGTTAGGCTTGAGTTTCTCAGTAAGAATATAGGCTTCTATGTTTTTTAAAGTAATATCGTCTAAGTTAACTCGGTGTTTTGGCGGTGGATACTGCTTTCTTTTCAGCAAGTTAAGATAAATAACGCCTTCTTTAAAATCAATGTCTTTAACTTTTGCTGGTTCATAAACTCTTTTTACACTCTCACCTTTACCAATATACCAGCTTTTATCTCCGACAAGCTCGCTTATCCTGCAACCAGTAACCCATAGTAGCCTTATGAAAAGTTTATCCCTATCACTCTTGGCGTATTTAATTAAACGTTTAATTTCTCCTTCTTTTAAGTAGCCTCTAACATCTTTCATTGGTGAGCCAAAAGCTGTTTTACTCATTGTTGGTTAACCTCGGCTAGTGGCTGATTGATTAGAACTTCGTTTAGGCTGCCTGTTCTGCATGTGATAAAAGCTAGGTCTAACCTGTTGTTTGTTGTTTTGTAAGTGCCTTTATGTTTGTTTCCTTTTGCCATGTTGCCATATTTTTGTAAAAGCAAATTGTGGATTCGCTTGTTATAGTGAACATTAAAAGCTAGTCGCTGCTTGTACTGTTCCAGTTCTAACTTTTTACCGGTTAAGCCTTCTTTAACGACTGCTTTGTAAGTGTCAATCTTTTTTAGTTCTTCAAGTGAGCTTACTTCTTGTTCTAAAGCGTTGAAATATTGGCCATGTTTTTCTAAGATTGCTTGGCTTGCCTGTAGTAGTTCGCATAAATATTTTGCTTCATTTGGGCTTATTCTAGGTCTCATGTTTTTTGCGCTCCTACCCCTAGCCTATTTGTTTCAGGTTTGTAGCCTCTCAATGTTTCCCTAAACAAAATTTTTTAGCGCCTCCCTAGCCTTCGCATTCTTGAATCATGCCTTCGTGTTTGCGGATTTGTTGAGGCGTGTCTGTTGCACATAACTTTGTAGGATTCTGGGTGAGCGTTGATGTCAGCCCATTTTTCTTTTCTGCCTCTGGGTCCTGTTCGGCTGATTGGTGTTTGTTCAATGTGTGCAAACTGTAGATAGCTGTGTCTTTTTTCTCCGCATCCAGGGTGTTGACAGCCTTTCTTTATTGGCGCTACCTTAGCGATTAAGAACGGCTTACGTTTTTTAGCCCATAAGTTAGAGGGGTTAGTCAATAAAAAGAGCCTCCGAAATAACCAACCCATTTTAAAGGTGTGTCGTCTGGGTTGCGTCTTGAAATAATTGGGGTTGACCCGTTTAAGCCTTTTATGCTGTCTCGGTTAAACCGTTTGCCATCTATTATTAAAATAGCGGTTGACTGGCTTTTTGCTTGTTTCTTCATTACCTCATATACTCCTGTGGATTTCTTCTTCTGTCTAGATTGTAGCAAGCATCCATCATCATTGAGTGACATCTTAACCTGTAGATCAAAAGGCGCATATTTACCGCCATACTTCGCGTAGCCTATGCTTGTAAAAAACTCTCGGCTTTCTCTACCCTTCTCAAGATACATTGAGGTAGCCACAGGGTCATAAAATGTGACCTGTAAGCCCTTTTCAGTTTCACTAATACTTTTAACGCTTAAGCCTTCTGGAACCTCAAAAACAGCATACCTCTCAGCCAATTCAGGCTTGCCATAACGAGCATAAAACTGTCTGCGTTCCTGCAACTCTACACTTTCAGTCTCTTGCACAGGTTCAGCTTGAACAGGCTGCGCCTGGCTAGGTGAACGCCTATAACTAACCGCATACGGATAAGGATTAAGTATACGTGCCATTTTTATCAAGATTAAGCTAGGGGAAAAGCGCTTTTAAACTATGTTAAGCATGATAAAGAAAAATTAGAAAATAAGAGTTTCTTCTACGTCTTGAGGATTCAAAAATTTAACAGTATAAACTATTTCTTTTCCTCGATAACCGTTTTGACCGTAACTAATGATTGTGTCAATTTCGTTTATTTTCTTGGTGAACTCTACGTTTTTTACTGAAGTAATCAACCTTCGACTATTTAATAATTTGACGCTACCACGTTCTAAGCCAAAGTTCCATTTAGGCTCTCCAATTCTAAGTTCGCATTTATCATTAGTGACCTTGAAAGTACCGTCTTTGTATTCTGTGTCTTTATAAATGATTTTTACAACAGCGTTTTTTCCAATATGTGAACTGCCCCTAAACCAGCTTTTATAAACTAAGTCTTGCTTAGGCTGCCATTCACGCTTTTTTACTAATCGCTTAATTGTTTTTTGTATGTTCATTTTTTTTCCTTCTCTTTTTTTATAGCGTCTAATATCAAGACTTCGACAGCATGAGAACGGTTAGCGTAAGTTCTATTTTTAACTTTTTCATCTAACCATTCAACAGCGTCTTTAGGCAATGTTACACTTATGGGAACTCTGGGAGCCATCGTTTTTACCTCAATCATATTTCTTATCACCTCTTTTTAGGAGTTATCGCTATTTATAGGATATTCCATAAGTGAATATATTATGATAAATTATATATATTGGTTACTATGATAAACACATAATTAAATGGTGAAGGAATATGGGAAAAATATTATCTGAAGAAGAAATGCAACGAATAAAAGAAGTAGACGTAATAGAGAAAAAAGCAGCATTCGCAACGCTTGAAAAAGTCTACAGCAAAATATTAAACTCCAATGACGATTTAAGCCAAATCAAACTAGACATAGCAGGCGACATCATTGTCGCAAAAGTAATGTTGGACATGGCAGAAAAAGGCGCAATAGACGAGGCAAAACTTAAAGAATTTATCGCAAACCACTTCTAAAACGCACTACCCTTTTTTCTTTTTTTTTGGTGCTAACTAACCAAACTTTTGTCGATTGCTGTTTGGGCTAGTTTGTCTTGTGTGCCATGCGGATACTTCAACAAAAACATTGCATGAAAATCGGACAAAGTATTAGCGCTAATACTTTCTTTTAGTTTATCTGATAACTTCTTAGCTTTAGGTATCCAGAGCGCTTTTACAGTGTTGTAGTTTATTTGTAGTTTTTCAGCTAACTCCTTCAACGTCTCACAAGGGCATTCTTGCTTAATTTTGTCTGGGGCTTTTTCAAGAATTTTGTTTACTTTTGCGACTGTTGCCCTTCCAACTTTAGCATCCTTCGCAACAGCACCCAAACAATCAACAGGCGATAAGGTTGTCTCACATGATACAAGGTTATGCCAACGCTTATCCATTCCTTTTTTACCTGCATCTGACAGGTTTTGTTTGGCTTTCTCAGAAAGAACAACAGCCTTAACTTTTTCTCGGTTGCATT
>CAYSWL010000125.1:0-7226 GCA_964434745.1 uncultured Candidatus Bathyarchaeia archaeon
AGACAGCATATACAGAATTCCCTGACGAAAATGGTTCTATCACATGGGTACTAACTGCAACTAATGCTTGGAAAGATGCAAATGCTCCTTTATCGTTATCAATGTTCGAGATTGCAGCAATTGTAGCTGTAATTGCTATATTAATAGCTGTAGTAGTTCTCTTACTTAAAAGACGCCGCACCTAAAACGGCATATCTCTTTTATTTTCTTTCTTTTCTTGTTAATATTATTCGTTTGTTTGTATGTGATTTTGTAAAAACTCGTTGTCTGCGACGGCTTTTTCCATTAACCCTTTAAGTGCTTCAGTCAAACTGCCTGCATAATACGGCTTAACAACTTGGATTATAAATTCTTTTAACAAACTAGCTGGTACATTATGAAAGGTTAATTCTACTAGAAACTCTTCAGGGTTAGTTGCTATCGGCAACATGTTTTTTGACAGTTAATTTTTCTCCGGTTCACCACATATTGTGTTAATTGCCTAAAAAGCAACGGTTCAAAAGACTTGTTCACTTAGCAGGGAGAGTATAGTTAAAATGATACCTACAAATCTGAAAGTGTTCCGCTAAGAGAACAAATTGTTCTTGAGGTAGAGCTAAAAGAACTACAAATATGACATGTGATGGTGACATAGAGTAGCATGATGAAAAAAGTACGCCAAAGAAAGTGTCAACCACACTAGTATTAGTCTTTATTATATTTCAAATAATTGCAGGTCTTTCAGTAAATGCTCCTAGCGTTACTGCATCTTCAAATACAATTAGTGTTCAAGATGATTACTATACCATAACTCAAGCAGTAGCTAACGCTGCCGAGTATAGTACAATTATTGTCAAAGAAGGCATTTATGAAGAAAACCCAACCGTAAACAAATCTTTAAGTCTTATAGCTCAAGGTAATGTAACTGTTATAGGTGAAGGCGGAGTTGAGCGAGGCGCCAAAGCAGTCTTTACCATTAACGCTAACAATGTAACACTTTCAGGCTTCACTATAAAAAGTCAGGATTATTCACAAAAATCAATTTATGCTACCGGCATAACCTTAAACGGTGACTGTTCAAATATAACTGAAAATACTATCACTGAAATTTACTATGGAATATTTTGCTATATACAATCTGGCTGCAACATAACGGCCAATACTATAACCAACACTAAAAAAGATGGTATGCGAATAATCGGGGGATCTAAAAACACTATTAGTAATAACACACTAACGGGTAATGACCAATCAGGAATAGCAATAAACGGCTACTCTAATACAATAGTTCAAAATACAATTACAAAAAATAACCGCGGCATCGGATTAGGCTCATCATACTCGGTAGTTGCTGGTAACATATTAACAGATAATGCTGAAAGTGGTCTATACATAGCTACATCAAATAGCACAATCACCCATAACCTAATCTCAGGCAACGGCTGGGGGTATACTTCACATCATTTTTTGCAGCCCCCAACAATAACACGTTCTTCTTCAACAACTTTATAGCCAACATTAAACAGGTCGGTCCTGATTCACCTTATAATACTCAAATATGGAGCAATGCATCTTTAGAGGTAGGAAACTACTGGAGCACCTATGCCGGTGATGATTATAACGCTTACGGTATAAGTGATTTGCCTTACACAATGTATGCTAACAATATTGATAATCAGCCACTGATCAATCCAGTCAACTTGAATTCACCTTTATTACTGCAATTACCCAATGCTCCTTCAACTGTGAACGGGCTAGCAGGTATGTGCCGTTTTGAAGAAGTAAAACCTAATGGAATTTCACCTGATGCTTTAGGTGTTAATCCTGTGATGCTTGAACCTAGCGGAGATTCCTATACGCCCGTTCTTGTTGATGGTAAAATTGGTAATGCCCTAAAGTTTAACGGAACAGATTAAGCTTATGTTATAGCATCTCCTAACTTAGATGTTATAGATGAAATCACAATTGAAGCTTGGGTTTATGTTGAAGAGTTCAAAGAAGTATCTTACAGTAATGTAGTAGTTGAATGTGAGCGAACACCTGATAAGTACCCTGATAGAATTTTAGGTTTTGCGTATTGTGGTGAAACCCCTCAGAATAGTAGTTCACCTCTTCAAGGCTCCCTTCGAGGATTTATAACAACTGAAGATGGTCAATTTCATGAAGTTATTACTACGAAAGCAGTTGTTCCTTTAAACGAATGGATCTATGTAGTGTTTGTCCGTAGCCTAGCTATGGTATGCACATATATGTTAATGGTGTTGAACAATCAGTGTATGTAACTTCGGGCTCTGCATATCCAAATGGTAATGTAGCTAGGGGCAATGAATTCTACATAGGGCATGATTTAGTCTGCGTAATTGATGAAGTCTCAATTAGTACAATTGCAATTACTCAAACCCAAGTTTTCTCATCGCCAATTTGGACTCACTGGTGGTTTTTAGCAATAATAGGTATAGCAGTAGTGTTAGTGAGTTTTACTTTTTTAGCTAAACGCATTGTGAAAAGTAAAAAACATAAATTTAGATACCACTAAAATATGAATAATCAGACTTGAAAATTTTAAATCGAATCTACTTTTCTTTTTGTTCTTTAAGTCTTAAACAGAAAATAGTTAAACAACATTGAAGTGACGTTAACGTTTTTAAATACCCATCTCGTTGGGGTTTACGTGGCTAATATGGCTTATGTGCGTGACGAAAAAGAGACTGTTGAAATTGATTTTCCTATAGATACAGTATGGACTACTATTAAAAAGACAGTTAATCGCTTAGGCTGGACTATCGATAAAGTTGATGAATCAGCTTACAAAATGCAAGTAAAAACAAAAAAAGCATTTCTATCATATGCTTCAACACTTTCCATTGATGCAAAATCAACAGCCGAAAATATTACTCGCTTAGCAGTAACTGCTGAAACTCCTGTTACGACAATTACTTCTGTTTTAGATTTTGGAAAAAGTCAAGAACGTATAGATTTACTTTTACAAGCATTATCAATAGAGCTAAACTCAAAAAAGCTGAATCTAAACAAGAATGATTAAGTAATGAAAAAGTTTAGCTTAGCGGACCCAACGTGTCATGGGACGTGAAAAGTGAAGAGGGCCTACAAGAATAGGTGAATTTCTTATCTACATCCACACACATGTTGATCCGCCAAGCACTTGCTCCTTTCTGCGATGGCTGCCCTTGCTCGTCGCTTAATCTCTTTTTTAGCATTTAATATTAAAAATAATGTGACTGTACCTAGACAACAACAAAATCGTCAATCTAGCTATGTTCCTTCAATTTTTATTGAAAATATGTTGTTACTAATTTTTTAGCGTTTTAGCTTTTATGTTATTTAGCTGTGTTTTTACACTTTGTGTAAAGATTTTTGTTATTGTTTTGAGCACGATAGGCTTATGTATTATTATGGGCTCTAATTATTTTGGAAGATGTTTATGCTTCCTGTTTTTTGGTGTTTTTATGCCTGATTTTGATAAAGACGAATTGATTAAGGGTTTACGTGAAGATTTAGAGAAGCTTGTTGAAGAATTTGACTGTAGCTTCCCAGTTGAGTCTGATAGTCAAGATGATGAACGATGTGATAGGCTTCGAAAAATCATTCGTGATGCTTTTCAGTCAACTATCCAAACGTATCGGTTATATTTTATTATTAGATCCGCATCAATATCTATCTTAGGTGCATTGCCTTTTTTTCTGGTTGTTTTATTTTTAGGATCTATAAATGTGGTTCAGACAGTATTGCTAGGCATATTTGTATTTGTTTTCTCCTTACTAGTAACTAGATTATTTGAGAAAGCAATTGTAAAGTTGGCACAAAAAATTATCCGAATACTTCAAAGGCATAATCGTGTTAGAAATTTTATTTTAAGTAACATCTAATCTTATTTTCTAAATTATTTTGATAAAAAAGAAAGAAGGGTTGGTTGAGTGTTGTTTATTTGCTGCGTACTTTGATTGCTTCTGTACCGCTATCTCTTTGGAGTTTATGCCACTTTTTCTCTTTCTTTGAAAGCGCTCTGACGAGAGACAATATTGTAATTATGTCCATAAATTGTTTGTAAAGAACAACAAAGAACGGAGCATATATTGCCAATTCTCTTGGTTCATTGTCCATTTCTAAAGCTAGTAGTGAAACGAATACTTGGAGTAGTAAAAATATGATAAACATTTCGGCGAAAACAAGCATGCTACCTATAGATACTAGTATTGCTCCAGCGGCAAGAGAGATAAGGTTGACAATTGGGTTAAAAAGAGAAAATAGCATTAATGGAAAAACTAAGTCGTGTAGAGTGCCGTATCTTGGGTTTGAGAATACATCTTTGTGTTTTAATATGGTTTGGAATGTTCCTGTTCCCCATCTAAGCCTTTGCTTATATAGTGCTTTCCAGCTTGATGGAACTTCAGTATATGCTTTGCCTGCTGCACTTGAACTTACTGATCCTTTTGATTTTAATAATTTGATTGTTATATCAAAATCTTCTGTGACAGTATCTATATCGTAACCGCCTACTCCTTGTACCATCTTTTTCTTAAATGCTCCAAAAGCTCCGGGAATTACCATTACTGAACCGAAAAGTGCATATGCTCTTCTTATCATGTTAATTGCCATTATATACTCTAATTCTTGTATTTTTGTAAGCAAAGATTTACTGTTTAAAACTTTTATGTTTCCAGCTACAGCTGCCATTTCAGGATCTGTTGACATAACCATAACTATTTCATCAATAGCATCTCTAGCTACCATACTGTCGGCATCTATGGTGATTACTATTTCGCCTTTTGCAAATAGTAGTCCATAATTTAGTGCAGATGCTTTACCTCCATTGGGTTTGGAGATAACTCTAACGCCATTTTTTTTGTATCCTGAGGCTACAAATTTTGTAAGGTCGGTTGAACCATCATCAATTATAAGGATTTCTTTATTGGTATATTTTATGTTAAGTAGACTGTTGATGGTTCGAGATATTACACCTTGCTCATTATAAGCTGGTACGAGTATTGAAACTAATGGTTTTGGGTAATTTCCAACAGGCCAGTTCTCTTCAATTTTTTTAAATTTCATAGCTAGCATAATTGGGTATGAACTTATGAAAAATGCAATGCTAAAGCTTGTTGTAAGAACCGCTCTAGATGCTGCTTCAAGTGGTTGAGTTATGTATCCTGCGAAGAATAATAGAATGGATGCAAATGCTGGCATTACTGTAATAAGCATAAGTGGTGCAGCGCCTCTTCGTCTTTTTGATACAGCTTTTTTTACTTTTTGTCTGTAGAGAAAAAGTACATATAAATCAGCAATAATTGCAGTGGCTACTGCAACGTAAATGTCTAAAGTGCCAATCATGTACGCCGTCAATAGTAAGGCAATAATGATTAATGCTCCAAGGCAGGCAATTCGTATACGCATTTTATACATCCCTATTCATAGATGTCTGCATTATGCAGCTGGTTTTATTCGATTTAAGAAATTGGTGAGGATAGATTTGTTTGAGGACAAAGAAACTTTAGTTTCCCGTCCTGTTGTTGGCTGCTTTGGGTATTTTTGATTTCGATAATGCTTCTTCAATAGTTTGTCCTTCGCTGATTTTCATGTGGTATGCTGTGGCGTAGTTTCTGGCGCTTTCAGTTAGTGACGGAATGATAAAGGTTATTGCATCACAATCTACATCGTTTATCATTCCATACATTCGGGTAATTTCTTCAGTGTCAATTGGTTTGCTAGAAATTAATAGTTCTACTACCGTGTTGCCGTTGTCTTTATGTGTAGATGTTGAATTTGCTGTATTTTCCTCTCCTAACCAGCCTACTCTGCCTAAGATGAGTATGTCAAATAGGTGTTGAGTGCCTGATTTTCCGCTTACAAGTGCTGGAGCAATAATTGTGTAGCCTAACGTTTTGAAGAAGTTAACGCAAGCTTCGATAGGTTTGATTTGTTGCATTTCTTTTATCGGTAGTCCCGGATTTATTGTGTATGTGTAAAGGTAGGTTTCTGTTTCTTCATGCATATCTGCTGTTGTTTCACAATCTCGACATTTTGCAATAAGTAATGGTTCGCTGCTTAAAGTGTTGCATTCCAAGCATTGGTATGCTGGGGGAAGTTTTCGATAGTCTGATCCAATAAGTTGTAGTTTTGCTTTACATTTTGGGCAAACTAAATCTCCACTTTTAGTCTCAAATGCATCTTGTTTTTCTACTGCACCGCAGGAGAAGTGCTCAATAAGGCCTTCTTTACTTAGCTTCAATGACCTGCAGTCAGGGCATGCACGTTTAAGTCTAACGTTAGCTGATCCACAAGATTTACAGGTTATCATTTTGTCAGTTAACTCTGCTTTTAGGAAACCTTTGCGGACAAGAGAATCAAGTATTTGTCTGGCTCTTTTTGTATCCCAGCCTATTTTAGGTAACCCTTTAAGGTAGTATCCACCTGGCTTTGTTAAATCGATAACAGGAGTGATTTCACTTATTTTTCCATATATGAATAGTTCCATTATACTTTGTTCATCTTTCTTTAGACCTTGTTCTTCTGCGATGCCTGTTGCATCTTTTGATCTAATAGATGTTGATAATGACTCTGTTACAGTGTTAGATGCAGTTTTTGACACTTCAGAATTAGCAGGGCTGTTTGTTTTTGCTGAGCCAATTTTCTGGTTGGACATTTTGCCAATTGGTTGTGAAGGATCATTATTGGTGCTCTTTGTATTAGTTAGTCTAACTGCTGCTACAAAACCTATCGTTAATCCTGCTTCAAAAATTCCAACCAATATAACTGCTGCAGTAAGTGCGATACTATCACCAACTATGTTTGCGACTGGTAACTGCGCAATTATGGCAATGAAACTGTCAAAAGTGTAAATTGATGATAAATTTGTTTGGTAAACTAATGCTGAGAAAATTAACACGATCGCTATTGCTATGGCAACCCCGCTTACCATCAGGATTTTATTTCGCTGTATCTTGATGGGCACTTTACTAAATGCTATGCCTGCTAGCATACCACTAGTAAGCATAAGCAAAGGAGCAACCAAAGATATAATAGATAAACTCACTGCTCATTCACCAGAGAGAGCAATACCTATTTTCCGAGTATAAAGACCTTTCACCAGCATTTAGCTAAGAATATACATACAAAAAACACCAATTTCGAAACTAACTTATGCCTAATAAAACAACAAAAAAATTAGCCCATCAAAATATCTTAGATCGGAAGAGCACACGTCTGAACTCCAGTCACCGCTCATTATC
>CAYSWL010000126.1:0-7180 GCA_964434745.1 uncultured Candidatus Bathyarchaeia archaeon
AAAAAGGGTTTTCATAGCACTTCTATGAAAGCTTGCTTTATGAGATTTATTTTTATAATTTTTTAAAGTATTTTCATATATTCATAGGATAATCTATTTTTTGTTTTTAGTCAAAATTAGTTCTAACAAGGTCTATATTAATGGACTAAAACGGCAAAATGCTGCTGAAACTTTATGTAGCCGACATGGACTTTTTAAATCTCTATACATTCACGGGCCTTATGCTCAAATTAGATCCATAGCGGTCAGTTGCATAAAATCCACGTGACATGTGCCATAAGGGGAGGTTCCTGTCAATGACAGAAAAAGCCATAATTAAAGAACCTATAAAGGCTTCCGAATTTGACCCACAATTCAAATACCAACTTACCCGTATGCCCGGCGGTGAGAAACTTTTAAAATGTTTTCAATGTGGCACTTGCACATCTGACTGCCCGATTGCACGATTTAGCGATACTTATCGACCGCGTACAATTATCCGTATGGCCCAATTAGGTCTAAGAGAGCGTTCGTTAAATAACGATACAATATGGCTATGTACTGCCTGTTTTACCTGCACTGACCGTTGTCCACAGGGCGTTGAGGTTGCTAGTGTAATTCGAGTATTACGAAATATGGCTGCTCAAACCGGCTGTGTACCACAAATCTTCAAAGATCAAGCTGCGAGCGTACTCAAATCAGGCTATGCTTTCGATATACCTGAATTGAGACTAAAGAAACGTGAAGCAATGGGTCTGCCGCCTTTGCCTAAAAGTAATCCTGAAAATATATGCAAAAGTCTCACAGGACTCAGCTTTACAAAGCACATTGAAGTAAAAGGTGGAAAAAATGCTCAACAATAAATATTTGATATTTCTTGGTTGCTCAATCCCTTACCGTGTATTAGGTTTTGAGCTTTCTTCACGCAAAGTTCTAGCTAAGCTTGGAATAGAGTTAGTGGAGATGCCAGAATTCAACTGTTGTGGATTGCCCTTAGATCCTGTTGACCACGAAATGATGATGGTTCTAGCAGCGCGAAACTTGGCAATAGCTGAACAAACTGGCTTAGATATAATTACCCTTTGCCCAGGATGTGCAGGTACGCTTAAGAAAGTTAATACAATGCTTAACAGAGATCCAGTTCTACGCGAAAAAATTAATTTACATCTAAAAGAAGCTGGGCTAGAATTCAAAAGTAGTGTTACCACCAAACACTTCATGCAAGTGCTCATGGAAGATATTGGTATAGAAAAAATTAAAGCCAGTATCACACGACCCTTAACAATGTTAAAAGTAGCTGAACACAATGGCTGCCACATACTGCGACCTAAAGATTATATCGGATTTGATGATCCTGAAAATCCACAGATGCTCAAGGCCCTCGTAGAAGCAACAGGTGCCACATGTTTAGATTATATTGATGAGACAGAATGCTGTGGGGCACCAAGCGTAGGCGTGAACGATAAGATGGCGCTACAGCTAGCTCGAGACAAACTTAATCATGTAAAAATGGTGCATGCACAAGCGCTGATAACAATTTGTCCATTTTGCCATATTATGTATGATACAAATGAGTTGCGCATAGAGAAAATATTTAATGAAGCATATGGCATTCCAGTTCTGCATTACCCCCAACTGCTCGGATTGGCAATGGGTTTAACCCCTGAAGAACTTGCCTTTAACGAGCTCAGGGTTAACACTTCAGAACTAATAAAACAAGTCAATGAAGGTGCAAAAATAAAATGAGCCAAAAACTAAAAATAGCATTTTACTGGGCTGCAAGCTGCGGTGGCTGCGAAGTCGCAGTACTAGATATAAATGAAAAAATCCTTGAAGTAGTAAAGATGGCTGACATAGTCTTTTGGCCTGTTGCCATGGACATCAAATATGCAGACGTAGAAGCCATGCCTGATAAGTACATTGACATTACATTCTTTAACGGGTCGATTCGTAACTCCGAACAAGAACACATGGCAAAGGTTCTGCGCCAAAAATCCAAAACACTTGTAGCTTTTGGCTCATGTGCACACGAGGGTTCCATACCAGGATTAGCAAATCTCAACGACAGGAACGAAATATTCGAACAAGTCTATATAAAAGATAAAACAAATGTGAATCCGAACTCAACTACGCCAAAAACTACAACCCAAGTCAAAGAAGGCGTCCTAAAAATTCCAGAATTCTACGATACTGTAAACACTTTAGGTCAAATAGTTGACGTAGACTACTACTTGCCTGGTTGTCCTCCTCCAGTTAATCTGATTTGTGATGCAATTACTCTTATTGGATCTGGTAATTTGCCTTCAAAAGGTGCTGTCCTTGCACCCCTTAAAGCTGTATGCGATGAATGCCCACGTAAACGTGAAAACAAGAAGATAGCTAAACTATACAGAATTCACGAGAAAGCCCCTGACCCAGAACGTTGCCTTATGGAACAAGGCATAATCTGTATGGGTATGGCTACTCGCAGTGGATGTGGTGCACAGTGTCTCAAAGTGGACATGCCATGTACAGGATGTGGGGGTGCAGCTCCAAATCAGCCAGAAGTAGGTGCTGGTATGATAAGCGCTATAGCTTCTATACTTGGTATAGACAAAGAACCTGGACAATACACCGACGAAGATATCGAAAAGTTAATGGCGCAAATTAAAGATCCAGTTGGCACCTTCTATATGTATAGTCTACCTGCTTCAATTCTTAAAAGAAAGGTGATGAAAAAACAATGAATGGTAAAAAAGAAATAGTCATAGATCCAATTACACGACTCGAAGGTCACGGTAACGTCTCAATATTCTTAAATGAACAAGGCGAAGTTGAAAATGCATACCTAAAAATCCCTGAACTAAGAGGATTTGAAACATTTTGTATTGGTCGAAACGCTGAAATGATGCCTCAACTCACCACTCGCATATGCGGTGTATGTCCTGTTGCACACCACTTCGCAGCTGTTAAAGCACTCGACCAAGCATTTAATGTTGAACCTACAACGGCAGCTAAGAAACTTCGTGAACTCATGTATATGGGTTACATAATGTACGACCATATTTTACATTTCTATTACCTTGGTGGACCAGATTTTATCGTAGGTCCCGATGCACCAGCAGAAAAACGCAATATTCTAGGCGTAATAGAAAAAGCTGGCATGGACGTAGCTAAAGAAGTAATAAAGCACCGAGCATATGGCCAGAAAATTACTGAAATTATCGGTGGTAAAGCTACTCATCCAGTCTGTGGACTACCTGGCGGAATAAGTAAAGCTTTAAGCGAAGAAAACCGCAAAGAAATCGAAAAAATGGTTATTTCTAGCGTCGAATTCGCCAAGTTTTCTCTCAAACTCTTTCACGACCTTATTCTAGGCAACAGCAAATATGTAGACATGATCAAAAGTGACACATATACATTAAACACTTACTACATGGGCATGGTTGACGAAAACAACAAAGTCAACTTTTACGACGGTAAAATCCGCGTAGTTGATCCTAATGGTAGTGAATTTGCCAAATTTGACGCTAAAGACTATCTAACCTACATTGGCGAACATGTTGAAGAATGGACATACAGCAAGTTTCCATATCTTAAGAAAATCGGTTGGAAAGGCCAAGTTGCAGGAATCGATAGCGGCGTCTACCGTGTTGGACCACTGGGCAGGTTAAACTCTTCTGAAGGAATGGCAACCCCGCTAGCTCAAGCTGAATATGAAGTCATGTACAAGACCTTAGGCGGAAAACCAGTACACAGTACCCTAGCTTTCCACTGGGCTCGTCTTATAGAACTGCTCTATGCAGCTGAACATGCACTTGAACTCGTAAAAGACCCTGAAATAACCAACACTAACATACGCAACAAGCCTGGCACTCCAACAGAAGGTATCGGCGCAGTAGAAGCAGCAAGAGGCACACTGTTTCACCACTATACTCTAGATAAAGATGCGCTCGTGACTGATGTGAACATGGTAGTTGCTACAACCAACAATTATCCTGCTATATGCATGAGCATACGCGACGCAGCCAAAGGACTAATTCATAACGGACAATGCGATCAAGCAATACTTAACAAAATTGAAATGGCATTCCGCGCATATGATCCATGCTTTGGATGCGCAACCCACTACGCAGTCGGCCAAATGCCTCTAACAGTCGAAATCTATAACAGTAAAAACCAACGCACCCAAATTATACAACGCTAAATACAAGTTAAACACTTTTAAATATACCCTAACCCTTTTCTTTTCGATATTTTCATATTCTCTCTTTGTGGCATCTCAATTGGCTTTAAAACCTAATAATCTTAAACAAGAATTGAAAAGCTGGCTAAATCAATCAACTAACATAGTAATCGCCGGTATAGGCAACCCGATTCGATGCGATGACAAAGTAGGACTAAAAATTGTGCAAGATCTGCAAGAGAAAGTACCCTCAAAAGTGCACCTTATCGAGTGTGAAACTGTGCCTGAAAGTTTCATGGATGAAATTGCTGCATTACAACCATCCCACATACTTCTTATTGATGCAGCATTACTGGGACTCAAGCCTGCCCAGGCTCGCCTTTATGATGCTGAGAAGGTAAATACTTTTCCTGCAATATCCACCCACATGTTACCTCTACGTGTATTCTGTGACTATATTACAACTATGACCAAAGGAAAACTCGCTTTACTTCTTATAGAACCTAAATGTACCGATTTTGGTGAAAACTTATCACCAGAGTTATTATCCGCTTCAGAAAAAATCGTAGACATATTAATACAACTTCTTCATGAGCAAATTTAATGTTTGAATGAAGTTTTTGATTTGACTAAGTTAATATAGTTTTCATGGACTATTTTCTTCATAACCTCTTGGAGATGCATAGGTTGGTTGGTTATGCAGGTCAAATCCTTTATGTTGACTTAAATACGAGTAAGACCAGAATTGAAAAACTTGATGTAACTGTAGCCAAAAATTTTGTCGGCGGATTAGGTTTAGGCTTGAAGCTATGGTTAGATAATGCACACACATGCGTAGAGCCTCTAAGCGCTGATAACCCACTTGTTCTCTCTATTGGTCCACTTTCAGGTACAGTATTTCCTACAGGTGGGAATGGCCATGTTTTCGTATCAAAATCTCCAGCTTCAGGAGCAGTAGCTGGCTCAATTTCACATGGCAGCTTTGGAGCAGAACTCAAACGTGCAGGTTATGATGCCGTTATTATAACTGGCAAATCCCCCAAACCAGTATACCTATGGATAGATGATGCCTCCATACAATTACTTAATGCAAATACTTTCATGGGTAAATCTGCCTCTGAAACAGAAGATGCCATTAAAGAAGAACTTGGCGACTATTATATTCGTGTAGCTTCCATTGGAATAGCAGGTGAAAAACTATCTAAAATTGCTACGATAACTAACGAAAAAACCCGTACTGCAGGCCGAATCGGACTTGGCGCTGTAATGGGCAGCAAGAACCTTAAGGCTATTGCTGTACGCGGTACACATGATGTTGCAGTAGCAGCTCCTAACGAATTCATGAACATGGTCCAAGATTTTACTGAACGTATGAAAGGTGCTGCTACTGATAAGTACATCAAGATTGGCACCGTAGCAGACCTGCTTGTGCACAACCAGCTAAACTGTTTACCAACTAAAAATTACAGCAATGCTCGCTTCGAAAATGCTGAGAAAGTCAGTGGAGAAGCCTTAACCGATCGATATGTCGCAAAAATTATCGCCTGCGCTACATGTCCAATGCCTTGTGAACATGAAGTAATAATCCCTGAAGGTCCCTTCAAAGGTGTTATGACACGCATGGAATATGAGTCTCTTTGGGCTTTGGGGCCCTATTGTGGGGTAAATCAACTTGACGCAATAGTTAAGGCTACTGAGCTATGCTACTATTACGGTTTAGATGCACAAAGCGTTGGGGTAACTGTAGGTTTTCTTATGGATTGTCACGAAAAAGGTGTACTTACTCACGACGATCTAGGCGGTTTAGATATGCATTTTGGTAACGCTGAGGCCCTACTAACTCTTATTGAGAAAATCGGTAAACGTGAAGGTATCGGTGATAAATTTGCTGATGGAGTCAAAGTAGCCGCAGAAAAAGTTGGTAAAGATTCTCATAAATTTGCTGCTCACATCAAAGGTCTAGAAATTACAGGTTATGATTTACGCTGTTCCAAGACTGCTGCATTAACCTTTGCTACATCATATAGCGGCGCTGATAATGGCAATTACTCTTTTGATGTTAATAGCAAAACCGATTCTTACAAAGATAGCTCTAAGTATGTTGCCGAAATGACCAATATTGATGCAATAGTCAACTCATTAATAGTCTGTGAATATTCTAAGCCTGTTTTCCAAAACAGCTATGCCGAAATGGCAAGCCTTTATTCTTTGGTAACTGGTGATGAACTCACGCCAGAAGATCTCAAGCAAACCGCTGAACGAATTAATGTGCTTATAAGATTAATTAATTTCCGCGAGGGTATGAGTAGAAAAGATGATGTCTTGCCTTGGAAAATTATGAATATTCCAATTCCTGACGAAGGTCCGGCAAAAGGTAAAGTGATAACACAACAAGAGCTCAATATCCTTCTAGATGAATACTATGCGCTTCGAGGTTGGACTCAAAATGGTGTTCCTACCACTGAAAAACTCCAAGAAATAGGTCTTAAAGAGTACCTGAATATTGTTGAAGACAGACAGGAGACAAGATAATATGGTGAAAGTTAACGAAAGACGTTTTGTAGCAGTTGACCCTGATAAATGCGTTGGCTGTCAAGTATGCGAATACATATGCTCTTTCAGTAAAGAAAAGACGTTCAACCCTACAAAATCCCGAATCCGTGTCGTACGCCAGAAGCAAATAATTAATATGCCTGTTACGTGCCGACTATGCGAAGACCCTGCCTGCGTTGCCGCCTGCCCCAGAGATGCACTCAAACAATCAGAAGATACGGGTATAATAACAATAGACAAAGACAAATGTAACGGGTGCGGGTGGTGTATTGAAGCATGCGACTATGGTGCTATGATGCTCCATCCAGAGAATAAAATAGTCTTCACTTGTGATTTATGCAAAGACAAATCAGACGGTCCACAATGCGTTAAAATGTGCCCACAAAAAGCTCTCGCATTGGTAACCAGTGATGCATTAGCCCAGAAAGCTCGTATTAGCGCTATTAAAAAAATCTTTGCCGACATTAAATAACACAATGTAGC
>CAYSWL010000127.1:0-7164 GCA_964434745.1 uncultured Candidatus Bathyarchaeia archaeon
CGAATACTTAGTAATCTTATTCTTGAACAAAATATAGTCTCCCAAATTAGTCTATTAATACATCCAACAATAGTGGGAAAAAAGCATATAATATGTTTAGTAACATCAGCACCCATTGAAATTTAACCTGGTGAAAAAACAGGCATTTCCAAAAGGATATGTTTGGGTAGTCTACCAACTTTAATGAATGTGCATGATTGATAATATATCAACTTGCTCTGAAATTCAAATAAATAGATATATTGCAAAAAATAAACTACTCCTATGAGATGCTCACGTTGCGGTGTGTGCTGCACAGAAACAGAAATGTTACTTTCAACAGATGATATCGAACGTCTAAAAAAAAGAGGATATTCTAAGGAGTTTTTTACACGATATGAAGATGGATATGCAATTCTTAAAAACCAGCAAGGCTACTGCGTCTTTTATAACGTCAAAGAGCATCAATGCAATGTATATGCACATAGACCGGTGGGTTGTCGTGTATACCCTGTTATTCTAGATGAGGACACTGGCATAATTATTGATGATATTTGTTGCGCTCAACAAACAATTACAGAATCAGAAAAAGTAAGAAAAGGAAAAATTGTTATTAGTCTGTTGAAAAAAATTGACCGTGAAGCACAACATGCCCAATCTAAATAATCAGCATACTGATTAACAGCATTGCTAATCAAAGCATTCTACATGTTTTACTGCTTTTCTTTTATACATTGACCACAAAATAGTTCTTTTTCCATAAGAACTTCAACTTCTGCTTTTGGCATTAATCTGGTCCCTATGTGTTTGCCGCAGCAATCGCAAATTAAAGTTACTTCGGCTATGCGATCATTAGATTGGGTAATTTCAATCGGCATCTTAGTTTTTCCTATTTGCATTAATTTAGTCTTAGCGGAAGCTTTGAACAGTCCTTACGCTGCTGCGCTTATTTGGTTCATGCTGGTATTTCTCCCTTTTATGCTGTAATGTACCGTACTAAAGATAAATTTTATGCTGGTACAGTACGGTAACATCAAACCTTATATGTGCATAAAAAATATCTTGATGACTTATATGGCTAAATGAGGGGACTGCGACGCCGAAAAAAGGTTATAAAAGCATCACTGTAAAGGCTGAAGTTTACGATTACTTCTACAAAGATTGGCTAAAAGTAAAAAATGAATATGCTATAACTAAAGGAATTAGAAGCTTTTCAGCTTATGTCACATATAATCTAGCTCAGCTCGCAAGTGATAATAAGAAATCAGTTAAGCCTAAATAGGCGCTCTTAACTTTTTTTCTCTTTCAAGATTGGCATACATATTTAAATAACTCTTAAATGAACACTTCAGGTGTGAACTAGCATGCCCTGCACAGTTATTGTCGGCGCCTTCTGGGGCGACGAAGGAAAAGGAAAAATAATTAGTTATCTTGCATTGAAAGATGATTTAGATTTTTGCGTACGGACAGGTTCAGTTAATGCCGCGCATACTGTTTGGAAAGACGGACAAAAATATGCGTTGCACATGGTTCCTGCAGGATTTATTAACCCAAAATGTCGCTTGTTAATTGCTCCAGGTTCAAATGTTCACATCACCCAATTCTTTAAAGAAGTTGAATTAACCAAAGTTGGCACTCGAGTAGGCATTGATATGCAAGCTTCAATAATAGAGGAAAAACACAGTGAACAAGATAAGGCAAGTGCTCATAATAGAGGTATAGGTACTACTGGATGGGGCGTTGGACCCGCACTTGAAGAGCGTGTAAGGCGCACAGCTAAACTTGCCAAGGACATTCCTGAATTAAACCCCTATCTTGCAGATTCAATAACAGAAGTAAACGATGGTATAGATCAAGGAAAACAAGTTTTACTTGAAGGTACACAAGGTTTTATGCTCTCTTTATTCTTAAGTGGTGGCTATCCTTATGTAACTAGTAGAGACACCGGTGCATCAGCCATAGCTTCAGAAGCAGGTGTTGGTCCAACTCGTGTTGATGATGTTATGATTGTCTATAAGAGTTTTATAACCCGTGTTGGTGCTGGACCTTTGCCAGGTGAAATATCTAAAGAGGAAGCTCAAAAGCGGGGTTGGTTTGAAACTGCGGCAGGTACCGGACGAGATCGACGTAGCGCTCCATTCGATTTTGATTTAGCGAAGAAAAATGCAAAAATTAACGGTGCAACTCAAGCAGCATTGACCAAACTTGACTGCATATTCCCTTCCTGTGCAGGTAAAAGGGTTTTTGACGAGTTACCAGTTGAAGCAAAACAATTTGTTAAAGAAGTTGAAACCCGTACTGGTGTTCCAGTAACCATAATAGGTACTGGGCCTGACGCTTTAGACATCATAGATCGCAGAAAATAAGTATTTTCCAACATTTGGGAATACTTTTATCTATTTCTTTTTAACGACTATTTTAGAGGTCAATAGTATGCTTCATTTCACAGAGAACTCTCGAAAAGCATCTGCGAGCCTTCTATCTTTACTATTCATAATGGGTTTACTTGTAGGCAGCATAGGTATATATTATATAAATACCTACACCACGAGTAGCCTTACTAATCAAATTGACGAATTAAGGACTCAGATTTCACAGCTGACAAATTCTTCAATTACTGGCGGAAACCAGACAATACACCTTACTAACCAAACTATCACATTATACCAAAATGCAAGTTATCTCCCCGACCTATATGAGACTGTCGGCCCATCTGTAGTACTTATTCAAGGAATAACAAATACAGGCTCAGTCCAAGGCTCCGGTTTTATATATAACTACTCTGGAAGAATTGTAATAATAACAAACTACCACGTAGTGTCTAGAACAATTGATTTGAGTGTCACTCTGTCAAATGGTCATGCATATAATGCTGAAATTTTAGGAACTGATCCATATGCAGATCTAGCAGTTATCTCAATAGATGCTCCTGACGAAGATCTCAAACCTTTGCCAATAATAAGCTCCTCAGGTCTAAGAGTAGGCGATGAAGTTATTGCAATAGGAAATCCTTACGGTTTAGTAGGTTCTTTAACGACAGGTATAGTTAGTGCTTTAGGACGCTCTGAACAGGCCGATTTCACTGAACGTTTCTCGATTGCAAACATGATTCAAACTAGCGCACCAATTAACCCTGGAAACTCTGGTGGACCTTTGCTTAATATAGCTGGTTCAGTTGTAGGAATAACCAATTCAATAGTCGCAGATTCACAAGGGTTAGGATTTGCAGTGCCTTCAAATACCCTTCTAAGGGAAATTCCATATTTAATTGAAACAGGAACTTATAACGGCCACTCTTATCTTGGAATCTCATCTGCATTGAATGAAAGTGATATGAGCTATAGCTTAGCAAAAAAACTAGGCGTTGATATAACCTTTGGACGCTATGTGGGTGATGTCACAGAGGGCGGGCCTTCAGATGGTAGACTACACGAAGGCGATATAATAATCGCCATGAACGGTACCACAATTAAGAACAGTGATGATTTAAGTGCTTATCTTGAAGAGTATACATTGCCTAACGATTTAGTAATAATATCTGTTTACAGAAACAGTTCTATAACTGACGTAGAGGTAATACTAGGTTTGCGTCCACAAATCACCCCTTAAAATCATTTTTTTAATTCAAAGAGTCTGTAAAAGTAACCTTATCGTTGAATCCACTTTCCTTATCTTTTCTACTCTTATTTTGTAATCATTAATTTCTAATTGTAGTCTTTCGTGTATTCCAAAAAATTGTCTCCTTTTTATTTATGTCTAATAGTTTCAAAATTTATTATTTATGATCATTATATGTGATTGATTTTAATATTTAGTGACAAAGTTCAAATATATTTTATTTTGTAATTAATTTTGGTTTACTTGTTAAGGTTGTTTATAGTTGAAGGTTGCCTATGTTAACCCAGAAAAATGTGTTCGTTGTCCAAAATGCCAAGCTGCGCGAGTATGCCCTTTAAAAGTTATTTTTAAAATTGATTTTAATGAGCCTGCAATCATTGACTCGGGTTTATGTCACGGATGTGGCGACTGCATGTCCAAGTGTCCTGCTAAAGCTATCGTCCTCAAAAATAGATAGTGTATAAAATAAATGGTTTATTGATTTGTAATGTGAGTTATTTCACCGAAAATGTCTAATCCATATTTTTCATTTAATGTTGAAACTGCACCATGTCCGCTACAAATTAAACATCGCTTACCTTGTTTTCTTAGTTTAGCATCTGTTGCTTTTGCTATTTCTATTAATTCTACACGTTCTTTTTTGGCGGTCTGTGGATCAACATTAACAGAAGTCATAAGCAGTTTTGCTAGCGTATTATAGCGTTCTCTTTCAGGTGTAAGTGAACTAAAGTTAATTAAACTATCAGCAGTAAACAATAGCCCTTCTTCTTCACAAATGAAATATACTTGACCTGTAATGTGTCCACCTAATCCATTAAGAATTTGTAGCTTAATATTGCCAACGTTGACTTCGTCTATTACATCAAATGTGCCATGTTTAGCTTTTGCTTTGGTTTGAAAGACTTCTATTTGTTTTGGCGGATTATATGAAGAAAAAATGTTGATAAGTTGAGTGTAAACAGCTTCTAGAATTGAGCGTTCTCTTTTAGACCCGTACGCACGGGTAGCTTGCTGGAGAAGCTTTTCAGTTTCAGGATGCATGTATGCTTTAATTTGAAGATAGCCACCTGCACCTGAGTGGTCTGCGTCTGCATGAGTAAGTAGAATTTTCGAAATATCTTTTCTTCTTATTCCTAGTGTATGTAATGATCTTTGAAGGTCTTCATGGTAGATGCCATAACCTGCATCTATTATGGCTTTCTCTTTTCCTGAACTCAGAATGTATATATTACCTCCACAAGGCATTTGCAGACATAAAAGTTCTCCTTCAGTAAGTTTAACCCATTGCAAATCAGCATAAAAATTGTTTCCAGTTGTCTGATTCAAGGTTCTGCCAGTTTCCAAAATTGAGTCAAATGCGCCTTTTGGTTCTATCCCCAAATTAGTAAGTTCTTGAACTATATGATTAATGTCTGCAAGGAGTTGCATGAGAAATTTATCGTCTTGAGTCCCGATGAGTTCACGTAATTGTTGAGCGAACCTAATATAAAATACTGTTTCGTCTAATTGATGCCCAGTAGTATCATACTCTACTATTTCAATACGGTATCTCGAGACGAGTTGGTCAAGAAGTTTTTCCACTGCAGAGCTTTCGGCAACTATGAGGCTCATTGTAAGCTTATTTGGATTACCACGTTGATCATCAAAGTCAATATATGCGATGTTGGCCTTAGCTGCAGTAGTGTAACTAAGCAAATCATGAAGTGCGCCAGTTTTATTCTCTAAATGAACATTAAATTTAATGAATGATAGATTATCAAGAGAAGCTGGAAGGTAATTAATTTCTCTAAGTTCTCTATTTATGTTGTAATATTGCTCTTCTTTACATGTAACCTCGAAAAATACAGTAGTTGAATCTATACGGCGGTCATAATGAACTCTCTCAATATTACCATTATATCGCTTAACAATATTTGCAACTTTTATCATGCTGCCTGGGCGATCAGGCATACGTGCAACAAATGAATATTTACCCATACTCGTCTCCAAATCAGAAGACATCATTAAATAAACGCTTTATGCCACTTGCAATTCATACCACTAATAAGAACCTGTAGTTGACGTTTTGAATCTATAAAGTATTAAGCTTAAAAATAGTACTGCTGTTAAGATTAAGGCAACTAAAAGTGATGTAATTGGGGCTCGGCTTATGGAAAATTGGGCGGGGCTATTTAGGTTTCTTAGTGCATTATTAGTAATTATGGTTTCAGCTAGATAGATGAAAATGAATACAGTTGAGCTAACACTCATTCCCTTAATAATGTGTCGAAGTTTATCGAACGTATTGACTTCTTTTTGATTCCAGGCTACAGCAACAGCAGGTATAGTTATTGCGCAAAGAGCAATTAGTAAAAAAATAAGGAAAAATTCTGATGGTAACATAAAAGGTATTGTATGCAAAATGTTAACGTAGGCACCTAATAGGATCCCGGTTATCCAAAGGCTTTGGTTATTGTTAACCAAATTTTTAAGTGAAGCAATATTCATGGTTTTCAACACTGGGCTTAACCTGGAACGACGAAAACAACAGCTGTACCCGTCAGACAGGAAATATATTCAGATGCAACTAACTTATAGTTTATAAATTGTGTGCCGATGAAAAAATTGCTTATCACCTACTGTTTTTGTTCTGCTGCCATTTTATTGCATGAATCGGCACATTTTTTACAGATTTGTGCGCATTGTTTCATGAAATCTTCTTCGAATTTATTACATGACTCTGCGCAGTTTTCGCATGCTTGAGCGCATAAGCTGCACTGGTGGCTGTCAAGGTCTGAATTGCGTAACATGTAATCTGCAGAAATGTTGCAGGCTTTTGCACAATCATCTAAGATAGTTATGTGCTTGGCATTGGCATGTTCTCCTCCTATGTTAAGACAACGTGCCATGGTTTCTGTACAAATCCTATAGCAGTTAATACAGTCATCAATGCATTGCTTCATAATTTCAGATCGGTTCATAGTCATCTGCATAGTTAAAATTCACCTCCTAATATAATAAAGCGCTAAGAGAACTACCGCTACAAGTTTTTATAAAAATATGTGACTGCCTATGCGAAACAGTTGCAGCTAGAGTTAGATTTTATGACTGTGAAAGTTCGGGTTCAATAATAACTGCAGTACCTGTAGCTGAAAATAGTACTACTCCTGTTTGTAGACCTATATCTGAGGTTTCCACATCCATACCAATTATTGCGTTGGCTCCCAATTCTTTAGCTTTGTAAACAGCTCGGTTTATGGCTTCCCAGCGGGCTTTTTCCATTTCTGAAGTGAAAGCTGTAACTTCTCCTCCTACTAGTGATTCAAAGCTTGCTACGAATCTGCCTAATACGCCTCTTGTTCTAGGAGTTAAGCCTGTGACTAAGCCTATTACTTTAGTTATTTTGTAGCCTGCTATTGTTGGTGTTGTAACTATGAGAAATGATGGTGTAGACTCTGTAGTGTTGGGTATGGACTCTGGTTGAATATTTGTCTGAATATTTTCTGCAGTAAGAATGGTGCCACATCGTATACAGTAGTTGGATTCTTCTGGGTTAATAGTTCCACATTTAGGACAAAGCAATTTTTT
>CAYSWL010000128.1:0-7084 GCA_964434745.1 uncultured Candidatus Bathyarchaeia archaeon
TCTGGTTGGTTGCGTATTCCTGCTATTGCTGATGGTGCTTTGACTGCGGTTAATGCGTATGATAATCAGATTTATTCTATTGGTAAAGGTCCAAGTAAAACTACTGTTGAAGCTCCAATGAGTGGTGTTGGTGTTGGATCAGTTGTAACAATTCGTGGAACAGTAACTGACCAATCTCCTGGACAAACAGCACTTGGCATACCTGCTGCTGGAACACCTGCTATTGCCGACGAATACATGAGTGAATGGATGGGCTACTTGTATCAACAAAAACCAATTCCAATGGATGCTATAGGCGTCCAAGTGTCATTAACAGCCCTTGATTTAGACGGTAACCCAACAGAAATAGGCACCGCAACTAGTGATGTAGCCGGCAACTTCGGAATAGAATGGGTACCCCAAGACGTTGGCACTTATCAAATCATAGCTACATTTGAAGGAACTGAATCTTATGGCGATTCTTTTGCAACAACATACATCTCCGTAGGTTCTGCTGAAGGTGGGCAAGCTAGCCCAACTCCAACACCTACAGGTACTGCTGGACCGACAACATCTCCCACAACTATGTCACCCACTCCTTCTCCAGTAGGTCCAGGTGCAGACACCAATACCATAATCTACATTGCAGTTGCAGCAGTAGTTATCATTGTTGCTGTAGCAGCAGCCGCAATTCTTCTACGAAGACGCGCATAAAACCAACATTTTCTCTTTTTCTTTTGTGTAAATTAAAAAGATTGGCTGAGAGGGTTTGACGGTTAAACTCCTGAGCGGTAGTGACAAAGGGGTTCGTTCTTTCTCTCCTAGTATTCCTCCGCCAAACCCCAGCAAACTGTATTATCATATTTCAAGGTCTTTTCCTCGACCAGTTTGCCTAATTTTTTGTTAAGCATTATGTAATTGTGTTTTTATGATTTTTGACTGTTTTATTTTCACTTACCCAAAAAAAGTTTACTATATTACTAGGTAAAAAACTTAGTATCCGTTTATTTAACATACAAAAAACAACTGAAACTTTTGCCTCAATAATTTCTAACATACAAGTCAGGTATAATTTTAGCACAATAAACAAGGTTACCTGTAGCATCTAATTTTTTTAGACCTTGTTTGTTATTGTAAGCCATGCGGTTCATTACTATAATAATCGGTGAATTAGTTCTTCTTGTGGCTTCAGTACTTGTTTTTAGAAGTGCTTGGATCTTACTTGATGACTACCTTGGAAAGTCCTATCTAGACATATTATTGGTGGCGGGAATAGCTCTAACATTAGTCGGATTATATATAATCAACTATGAAGTAAAATGTGGACTGCAAAAGATTAAAAATTAGAACACGGCATGTTAATTGATGGCCTGCTTTTTCCATTTTTATTTTATGTTATGTTATGCCATACTGGCCCGTTGACAAGTCTTGGAAGATATGTAAATGTGGTGGATAAAAAGTGAAAATTACAAAAATAATGGCAAGCAGTACCATGGTGGCTATGGATATTATCTCAACTGCTTTTGATATTTTATATCTATAGAGTCGGTAGCTTACAAATTGGCCTATAATTATCGCAGCTACAAAGCTGCCTATATCTACAAAAAGACTCTCTTCTATAAAGGCTGTATATGTATAGAAAACTATAGGAATAAAAATTACCATAATGTAAACTCCGATAGCCTTAGAGAAAAAATAGTTATTTACTAAACCTCTTACTGGGTAAAGAGCAATTAACATCCAAATAAGCGACGGCCAAAACACTAATTTGAGGTGTTCCCAAACAGATTCGTTAACTGCCGAGAAAGATCCAACTATCGGATTATTATTTGATAGTTCAAAAGTAAAATGAAATGCACTGCCTAATAAAATTATAAATACTGTTCCTATAATCTCAATGGCAAGTACTTTTCCTTTGGCATAATTTAATAGGCTTAATGGATTCATTTCTCATCTCCGCTTTAATACAGTAAAGACGATAACTACAATTACTGCAATGGCAACAATAGCTGCACTAATCTGCGTTAACATAACTACAATTGAATTTCCACTTTGATTAACTCCAATGCCCACTAGTGCCCAGATAATTACTAATGCAAAAGCTATGTCTTTTCTTGTAGATAAGACCAGTAGTGTTATAATTAATGCTAACGCGATAACTATGGCGGCCCAAATTTCCGGAGCCAGACCAAAACCATCCCAATTAACTGATACTAATGCAACTGCAACATTAGCTATCGTAGCTATTGTGATCCAACCGAGATAGACACTAAACGGTAAATGAACAGTTAATCTTTCCCAAAATGTTGTCTTATTTCTTCCAATATCTAACCGTAAATAAATTGTAATTAGTGTTGCTAGTAGTAGAAACATAAGTATAAGCGATTCAATAAGGAACCCATATTGCCAAAGGAAAAGCCATACAACATTAAATATACTGCTTAAGGCAAAGAACCAGCCGACTTTTTTCTGAAACTTTTCCCCTTGACTACTAGGAAGTGCTTGATATACTACAAATATTCCAAGTAAAAGGTAAATAATGCCCCAAATTGAGAATACATAACCTGCCGGCGTAATTAGAGTTGGATTCGCATCAGAGATCTCACGCGTAACTTTTCCACCGATAAGTGTAGTGCTGCCTGCCAAGCCATTAACAATAATTGTTAAAGCAAACGCCAAAATGTTAACCCATCTAAAAACCGTACCCATAATTACCACTAGCTCTCCCAAATTACTTTCTCGCCATATCTATATATACTTAACAAAACGAGTTAAATGTGTGGAAACCAAGCAACTTATTGGTAGATTGATGCTTTATTAAATCCTAATTTACGCATATGCAAAAATGTGAAATACTAGTTTCACAGAATAATTCTTGAGGGCGAAACTATGCCTAGAGCTATTGTTTGTATAAACACAGATTTCTTTGCGGCTGACGACGTTTTGGCAGAACTAAAAACATGTGATGGTGTTGAGGAAGCCTTCCGAGTCTATGGTGTATATGATGTCATAGCAAAGGTTCGCGCTGAGACAACTGAGAAACTCTTGGATATTATAACCGTATCCATAAAAGGAATGCGAAGTGTACAAGGTGCCCACACAATGCTGATTGTTGAACCTACATACTCAAAAACTGAAGAACATCCAATGTTAGTATAGAACACTTATGTTAGCTTCAATATACTGTTTTTACAGGTGACCCTATAAATTATTAATAATAAAAAAAGTTTTTGAGCTTAACATTTCTATAACGATTTGATATTTGTTGAGTTGAATATGAGAAATGAATGCATTTTTAATATGCAACAAGTTTCATTTGTTAAACACTTGGTTTTTTACTACAGAAGTCTAAACATATTCAAAAAACGATTAATTCAAAGAAAAATATAGGAAAGCAACAAATATGTTTGTGCATTACTCCTACTTATGCCCGAAGATCCAACTATATTTATTCTTTTCCAAATTGGGCTTTTAATAGTTGTTTCATCACTTGGGTCTGAGTTATTTAAGAAACTTCGACTTCCAGGCGTTATTGGCGCCATCTTAGTGGGCCTTTTCATTGGTGGACCCGGGGGACTGGGGCTAGTCACCGACTTGACAGTAATAAATATACTTGCAGTGTTAGGATCGATTCTAATTCTTTTTACAACTGGGCTAGAATTTGATGCTTCTGCTTTTTGGAAAACAGGTAAAACTGCATTTCTAATAACCACCGTTGGAGTATTTTTATCAGTACTGCTTGGTTATGGCGTTGGGCTTGCATTAGGATTTTCTTGGCAGGCTGCTTTCCTATTGGGCGCAATTTTAGCTCCCAGCGGCACTAGTGTAATAGCGGCAATGCTTAGCTATGAAGGAATGGTTGAAAACAAAGTAGGCTCTACTATACTTACCGCTATAGTGCTTGATGATATTGAGGGTGTCCTTATCCTAACCGTGGCGTTAGGTATAATTACCGAAGGTACTTTTTCAGCATCAAACATGGTTAATGTTGGAATAATTTCGACCGTGTTTATTCTTATATCAATATATATCGGCAGTAAAATAATTCCAATACTGATTAAGCGCCTCTCACGATTTATCTCTGATGAAGTACTTTTTATAGTTCTAATAGGATTAGGGCTAATTTTAGCTTTTGCTGCTACACAATTCGGATTAGCTGCTGTAACAGGTGCATTCATAATGGGTGCAATTATCCCCTATCGCAAAGTAGGTGAAAAGATGACTGAAAAGATTTCTATGATGAAAGAAATTTTTGCTGCAATATTCTTTACCAGTATCGGTTTAGTAATTAGTCCTCTAGGTATGCTCAATTTTCTTCCCATTGGCTTAATTATACTTGGAGTTGCCATCTTAGCACGGATTTCAGGCGGTTTAATTGGTGGTGCCTTAGCGGGGTTCCGCGGTAAAACCCTATGGACCATGACAGTTGGGCTAGCTGTACGTGCAGAAATGTCCTTTATTATTGCCTACGAAGGTGTTGCACTTGGTGTTGTTGGTACTGATTTTCTTACTCTAACTGCTATAGCAGTTATAGGTTCAATGGTGATCATTTTGCCTTTTTTCGCAAAACTTGTAAAATCCACTCCTGAATTAAAAAACTAAAAAATATTTACTTAGACCTACCATAGAGCTGATATTTATTTCTCTATTGACTGGTATGTTGATATAGTTGTTAACTGGAAACCTTGTTCTTATTTGTTTGGTTTAACTGCCTAATTAAATGCTTAAAGTCTTTAACGAAAAATTATTATGAACTAATAAATGATGCTTCAACTATGAAGATAACACCTGCTATTTTACATATTAAGTAATGTATGTCATATAGTAATTTAACACGGTTTCTATATAGTTGGACCTTTAATCACTTATTTTATGATCACCGAACTTATATAACACTGTTTTATATTATGATTTTCATTAGGAGAGAAAGCAACCACCTAAAGTGTGCTACCGCACGAAGTTACTTAGGTATGCTTAGGCTGATAGGGCTTTGGTAATAACCTTAAAATTTACTAAGGTTTTTCATGTCTCTCCATACATGCTAAATCTGCCAAAGCCCCAGCAATCACTCTTGTTGTATTAACCAATTTGTTATTAGAATTTTATTAACAAAGCCTTTACTGACAATACTAGTCCAAGCTGAAATTTGTAGTAAAGAATGTTGCAAACAAAATTCTAATGTCTTAAATATGTCATTTCAATAAATAATATGTGCCTGTCATTTCTATAAAAAAAAGCAAATTGATTATTCCCCAAAAAATTTGTTCTTCTAAACAAACTTGTTTATCAAACTATGTAACCACACTTATTGTAATTAACTAACAGTTAATTAGAAAAACAAAAAACAATCAATATGCAGGCAAAAAGATAGATTAGACAATAACAGTGTGAGTAGATACCTTATTTGTTTATATAAACGAGCCAATTTGGCATTTTATTATAAGTATTATTGTCAGTTGATCTTGCTTTTTTTGCAGACGAATTTTATGAGCTAAACTAAACCTTATTTTTCAAGGTCGAATTTGTACTAATTCGATTATTTTTAACTAACTCTATGTCTTAACTCTTTAACTTGTTTGAATTTAATTTCATCAAGCACTCTTCTATGTGCTGTCAACCGATGTACTCTTAATTGCTCAGGTGTAGCGAAAACCTGTTCACATAGTGGGCAAATAAGCTCCATCTTTAACTTCAATAATTAACCCCAAAAATACGCTTACCTTACAATCAATATAATGTTATGTGGCTACCAACCTAAAGCAACAAAACATGCTATAATATTTCTTAACTCGTCATATTAAAACTAAAACTAAAATTTTTTATTAATCTTGTTTCCTGCAATTCCTAAAAGTGATTTTCTAAAGAGCCTCTAAAATGTGTAATTGAGTCCTATTGGCTGATGGGCTGAGGCGTTTGAATCCCCACCAGAACGGAGATGACAATAATTTCCTATTTTTGAGAACTAACATTTTCATTAATTATTGATATTTAGCGTGTTATCGAAAAAAGGTAGTCATTATTCTGATTGTGCCTTTTTCCATTTAGAGGCATCCCTCAAATTTTGCACTGGTGAATTGTCATTAGCGTCCTGTGTAGTCTGGGCTTTCTGTTTATATTTCTGTTCTTCGAGTTTTGCTTTGCCTTCTTTACTGCTTAACTCTACACTGTTTCCAAGTTTATAGATAGTTCTACGAAGTCTACGTTCACCTATTGTTCTAGTACATCTTCCCATAGAACTTTGATTTACATTAAAGGTTAAAAAACTTTCCAGCAATACTATTAACATCTAAAGTTCTATATGTAAAGAACTACAACAGCCAAATACACTTGTTATACCATGATAGATCAAATAATGCATCTAAATGATAAAATCGATTTGCCTGTTTAAACTATACACAATAACTTGGCTGATTAAATATTTGCACTTCCATTTCTTAATGCAAGAAAGCGCTATTTTTACTTCGTCATGTTATAGTTTTATGTGATCTGTACTGTTTTAGTACTGCTGTTATATAGCACCATTTAATATTTGCTTGCATGCCTGCTATTTGAACGGCCGGTCATATTAGGCTGGTGTTATTAGTTTTTAGCGCGCGCTAAGAGACCTACAGACTGGAACCACATTTTCTCGTGATTCCGTACTTGCAAATGCATGCCATTGAAGAGTATCGTACAGTCAGTTCAACACTGTGCTCGGCATTATAGATTGGATTCCGTTTGGCTGGCAGTGGAGCAAAATCGGCCTGTTCATCTCGATCCTGTACATAGGCAAAGACGGCATGGAACAGTACACCGTATTCAAGACCAAAGAGTACAGGAAAGCTCTGCGGACAATATGCCAAACAGTAGACACCTACAGGCACCAAAAACGCCCTTCCGCATACCGCCGAGAGCCAAAGACACTGCGCGAACTGAACGGCCCTAAAGGTCTTCCGCGGACGAAGGGGCATAGAGTAAGCCCGTATGAATTTTTTATTTTTGTTTTTATATGTTGTGAAGAATAGCTTTTTGACGGAAAGCCTTCCTTACTATATGCCCCCTAATCCGTGGAAGGCCTTACGCGCGCAATGTATGGCAAAGCTTTAATTTTCGCAGGGCAATTATC
>CAYSWL010000129.1:0-6959 GCA_964434745.1 uncultured Candidatus Bathyarchaeia archaeon
GGAACAACAGATGCAAACGGAGTTGCAAACTTTACCTACAAACTAGTCTTTAATGCACAAATGGGAACCTACACAATAACTGCCACAGCTAGCCTAACCGGCTATGATAACGGAAACGGACAAGCTAGCTTCTATAGCTTAGGATAAATAGGGTGCCGACAAGGCACATTTTTTCCTCTCAACTTTTTCTTTTTTGTTTAACTTTTAGTAACTTATTGAGAATGTATAATTTTAAAAGTTGTTTACTGTTTTTTAGTTAATTTGAGGTTGCTAGCATGGTATTATATATTATGATTGCTTATTTTAGTGTATGACATATTATTGTAATGTTTGTAAAAAATCCATAACGGAAAAAGTTTACCATTACTCTATGTCACGTTATGGCAAAGCTCTTTGCATAACTCATCAAAATACGAACCTTCTTCCTCCGCCACCTTATGCAACTACTCATCAGCCTCAGGTATTTAAGAGGCATTTTTGTAGTATTTGTAAAGAAAATATTTCTGAGCAAGTGTATGATTTTTCAGCTAAACGTTTTGGTGCTGGGCTTTGTATGCGGCATCAAAAAACTGTAACTCCTCAAGCACTAAAATTATCTAGAGCATTAAAGAGCTACGATGTGGAACATACCTTAGAATATTCTGATGGTCATAAACATGTTGACATTGCAATTCCTTCAGCAAAACTTTACCTAGAATTAGATGGTATGCAACACGCTTTTAGTCCCAAACAAATGATTGCTGACGATGAAAGAGATAAACATTCGCTAAAAAACGGTTATACCACAAAACGAATACCTAACGCCTGGGTGGATAAAAACGTCTACAAATTAGCCGCCAACATTGCGATCTTAACCAAAAAACGAGAATATGAGCTTAAAGAACAAGAACGAGAACGCGCACAAAAAGTAAGCTTCACAGGTATAATGAAAACAGTAATTAACACCGCACGTAAACTATCAGAAAAAATAGACGACTTTGAATAAAGCTACATTGCGACAATGCTAAAAATTAATAAATTTAGAGTACCTTTTTACGGTTTGTTATGGACACTTTTGCTGTAACCAAACATTTTATCAACAAAATTCTTCTTGCAAATAGATGCAGCGTTGCTAATTCTGCTATTATTCTATAAAATCAGTGTTCTACTTGGCGGTTTTTTGTGTCTAATTACCTTTAGACGTTATGGATTTTTAGATATAACGTCTTCAAAAGTTTTGCTACGGTATGTAATTATTTTTATTGTTAATGTGTTTCTCTTTTACATGTATGAGTTAATTAATTTTATATTGATTGTTAATAATAAACAAGTTGATCAACATGACAGACTCAACGAAGTTCAAGTTACTGAGTGCTTTTAAACTAATGAATCAAAGAATTACTATGACTTCATTTGCTGATCGATTAATTCTACAAAAAAAAGTTTACCTTTTACAAGAATATGGGTTGAGATTAGGAAATTCTTATGGTTGGTATATTCATGGACCTTATTCGCGTGATGTAGCGAATGATGGTTTCTTTCTTGAAACTGTACAAGATCAAATTAATCAACTTGAGCCTCTATCAGGTATCGAACAAGAATGTGTGCGAAAATTCAAAGACCTCCTTTATGATGCTGTAAATAAACTAGATAAAGATGAGGCATACTGCTTGGAGCTGCTTGCCTCTTTGCATTTCATTGTAACACATGGTTATCCGAAGCCTAAAAATAAAGAGCAGGCAATAGCTCAATTTACTTCAAAAAAACCAGATTTTAGGAAAGATTCAAAACTTGCAATGAATTTGCTTGAAAACCATGGTTTAGTATAAGTTACGGTGTAGTAGCTAATGAGCAAATCTGTTAAACACTATTTAGAGTATAGCAAGTTATTGTATGATCCAATTCATGGGTATATAGGAATAACTGAGCAAGAACAAAAGATAATTGATACTCCAATTTTTCAAAGACTACGGCATATTAAACAATTAGGCACATCTTTTCTTGTTTACCCTGGAGCTACTCATTCGAGATTTGCTCACTCACTAGGTACTATGTACATTATGAATAAAGTTGCTCATCGGTTATATCAAATTGGCTATATTGATAATTTAGATGAGATCCGTCGATTACGTCTAGCAGCTCTTCTTCATGATTTAGGTCATTACCCTTTTTCCCATTGTCTTGAAAAGCCAATCCAAAAATCATCTCCTAATGGTGAGGGTAGTCATGAAGCAATGTCAGTGCATTTTATACATAATACTTCAATTAAGGAAAATCTAGATACGTTTAACCCGGAAGAAATCTCATCAATTATAAGTAAGAAAGAAATCGATAAACCAATCTATAGCCATATTCTGTCATCTGATTTAGATGTCGATCGCATAGATTATTTAATTAGAGATGCACATCAAACAGGCGTTTCGTATGGTTTAATTGATGTTGAGCGTTTAATTCGAACTCTTACTATTGATAGTCAAGATCATTTAGCAATTGAGCATAAAGGTAGACAGGCTTTAGAGAACTTTCTTTTAGCTCGTTATCATATGTATCAGGTAGTTTACTACCATAAAACTGTTGTTGGTTTTGATTTAATAGTTCAAAGGGCATATGAAAAACTTATGACTAATGGCCAAGCTTATAGTTACGCTGATATAGTAGAAATGAATGAAGATGATTTGTGCGATTTTAACGATCATTATGTTTGGTCATTGTTCGCTGAGCATAAGAAAGATGGCGGTTTTATCGGTGAAATTATTACAAGGCTCAGAGAAAGGAAAAGACTTAAGAAAATTAAAGAAGTAACCGGTATTTCAATTGCTGGAAAGAACGAAAATGCTTATACTAAACTGAGTCTTCTTGAATCTGATTACCAGTTGCAAGGGGTTAGTAAGCAATCAAATGTTCCATCTGAGTGGATTTTCTATTCAGCACCAAAACCATTATCGGTATTATCTAAAGCAGATGATGAAACTGCTATCAGAATAATGAAAGAAGATAATTCAATTCCAATAGTAGAAGACTCTTCATCAATAATTTCCAGTCTTTATAAAAGTAATTTCTTGTCATCTAGAGTTTATACTAAAGAAGAATACCAAGATAGCTTACTTAAGGGTATACATACATGCCTAAACGTTTGATTATATGGTACTATTAATCAAAATAATTCTGCAAAAAATAATTAATGCCTTATGGCAAATCTTGAAATATTATTTGACCTTTGGTCGTAATTAGTTGGGTTATAAAAATTATGTTTTCCGTGTTTAACAGTGCTCTTATGGTTGTAAGCGTTTATCATTGGGTTAGATGTGTATAGAAGTTTTGCGATAATATTTGTGGTCTTAGTTAGTCTTAACTAAAATCACTAATTAGCAGGTTGCATCAAAAAATAATAGTACTACTATCGTCTCTATTATGTTCCATTATGCATATTGAAAAAATCTGTCTAATGGTTGATTCGACTAAGGATTGTGGGTTTGTAATTCAGGGTTTGCAAAAGTCGAAAATTTTTGAAGGCAACTCTATTGATGATATAATTATTCAGTCTATTAATGTCGGTCAAAAACGTGGAGGCCATTATCATGAACAAAAAACTGAGTGGTTTTTGCCTCTGTCTGGAAAGGCAACACTACTTTGGAGCACTAATCTTACTCCGAAAAAAAGCCAATTAAAAACTCTCATAATGGAAGCTAACCTAAAAGAGCCATATGTATACAAAATCCCTCCATTAGTGGCCCATTGGACCGAAAACAATTATTTCCAACCGTTTATGATGGCAATTTTTAATACTAAAGAGTATGATCAAAAAAATACAGACACATATGAAGTAAAATTATTAGACGAATAATGCTATTTTTAGATAATTGGGTAGTGTGTAAAAATTTTTTTAGTGATAATCTATCAATCTTAAAATCAAAAAGGAAGTGCCATTATGGCTACTGAGTATGGAGTGGTAAATGTAGTAGTGTTTTCAAACAAGCGGTCTTTTTACATTAAGTTAAAAATGAATAAGAATGTTTATGGTCTGGATTTGCAGATGAATAATACGTTAGAGTCAAGCCTTGAAAGAACTCATGTTGCTATGGTGAAATGTTGTTCTTCGGTTAAGGTGGACTCGTGGGGTATTGTTAAGTAGGTTGAAGAATTTCATCAGTGCTGAAAAGTAAAGCGAACTGATGTGATTTTGTTAGCCGAATCTACTTCTGCACTTGCAAGTTAAGCTTTGTAAGATAACTCAATTAAGCTTCATGCAAAAAATTTTGCCATTTTATTCTGAACTGTTTGTAGATGTAATGTGGCTATCAGGTTCTACTATTTTTTTATGTATTATCTGTTATTTGTATTTCTCTGAATGTGCTTTGTATACTAAATATTTGGTTTCTCGGTCGTGAGTCCAGAGTGTAATTTTTAAGGTATGTCTTTTGTTATTTGTGGAAAATTCTATTTCAAAATGGTCATCGTTTGTATAATGCCTTTCTTCTCTTGGGGTATGTAAGACTATGCCTATGATGAGCTCTTCAGAAATGAAGGTATGGGACTGAAGCCATCTGAATACTGTTGCGCTGAGCTCAACTGTCTTATGCATATTAATTGAAAATATTAGATTAATTTATTAATTTATTAGTCGTTTGGAAGGTTCTAAACGCTTATTAGCGACTTATACTTAATTAATTGTTGTGACCATTGTGAAAAAAGAAAACCGTCGACTGTCTGGCGCACCTATAACTATGCATAAGCGAGGACAAATAACAGATTCATTTATCATTAAAGTAGTTAATGAAAAACCAGGTGTGACGGTTTCAGAAATCGCTGAATTACTTAATTGGTCTAATGGAAAAACAGATGGGAGCATAAATCGATTACTTTCAAAAAAGAAAATAACCATAAAACACTATCTTAAAAGAGGAATGTTGGTAAAAAAAGTCTATCCAATAAATCATGTAGAAAAACCTAAAAACGTAATTGAAGTATCTTTGAAAACTATTGATGCTGCTGTGTGGGAAAAATCAGTTTTCGTATATGCTTTATCGCGTTCTACTATTGGTCTTTCTCCAACGGAAATTAGTGAGTGGGATGAGAAGGCACTTTTCAAAGAATGTGTAAACTTTACAAAGAATAAAGATTCGATAAATATTCGGTTACCTGATAAGATAGAAATGTTTTATCAGTTGGAAAACTCAGATGTTAGCTTGTCTACAATTGGTAATTTGGTTCTAATTACTATAGAATCAGTATTGCCTGTAAATCTGCCGCCCAAAAATTCAGAAGAACACTCAATTAATAATTTAGGATTCACACCAAACCGTGAGAAAATCAAGATTTCTTCACAAACCTAGATTTTTTTATCTAAAAACAGTTTAATGCTTAACTTATCGGGTGTTCGATAAAAGATCAGTTAAGTTTCATTTTATGGTGTTATCTATTTTTTTGTTTTTTGTTTTGGTTTGTTTTTTGTTTGTGTGGGTCTTTGGTTAGTGTGAGTAGGGTTGTGGCTGATATGATGTTCATGGTGCCGAAGGTTATTCCTACTATTTGGTAGGCTGTTTGTGTGGATTGGGTTGTTAGTATGGCAAATAGGGTTCCTGCTATTGCTGGTGCTAGTGTGTTTCCGATGTTGGAGAAGACTCGTGTTAGTGACATCATGGTGCTGCGTGAGTGTTCGATTTGGTCAACTGTTAGTGTTGGGTATGCGGATAGGCAGATTGCTGTGAATGTTACTTGTATGAAGTTGAATGTTAGGGCTAGCCATGGATTGTGTGTGGTGAATAGGAGTATTAGGAAGATTCCGCTTCCTAGTGATCCGATTGTTGCTAGTGGTTTGCTGCCGATTTTGGTTGTGGCTTTTCCGGTTATGATGCTGCCGATTATGAAGATTATGGCTGCTGCTTGTATTATGTATACTGTGTATTCTCTTGGTATGGAGAATTCTTGGCGTAGGAATGCGAAGATGAATACTGCGCTTCCTGCTCCTGTGAAAAATAGTGTGCCAATAAGGCAAGATAGTGCTGATGTGTTGTGGAAGATGTGTTTTATTTTTTCAAAGTAGTTTGGTTTGTTTTTTGTTGTTTTTTGGCTTGGGTTTGTTGATTGTATGTTTGATGTTGATAGTGCTAATGTAGCGATGGCTATTGGTAGTATGGGTAGTAGGAATGTGTATCGCCAGCCGGCTATGTTGGTGATTATATCGATTAAGGGTGTGATTATTATTGTTGCGATAAATCCGCCTGCTACTACCCAGCTGATTGCTTTACTTTTTTGGTTTGCAGGTATTAAATCGCCAATTAGTGTGTATGCCATTATTAGTACTATGACTGTGCCTGTTCCTTCTAGAAGGGAAAAGAGCATCATGGCACTTAGTGTTGGGGCAAGAAAGCTTCCGATTGCAGAGAATGCTACTAATAATGCGCCAATTGTGAGTAGGGATTTGTGTTTGAATCGTAATGCAAAAAAGCCTACTATTAGTGCTGTGGCTAATTCTGCAAATGCGTTTGTTGTTCTTATTTGGGCTGCTATGCCTTCATTTACTTGAAATGTTTGGGCAATTTCAATTAGAAGCATATTTACAATAATGTTTGTTATGGCAACGGCAAGAGCAAGAGTAGAAATGCATGCGACAAAAAGTCTAATATTTTTACGCTCTTGCGTTGCTTTTTCGTGCATGCTTGTGTTCTTCAAATGAACTAAGATATAGAATTTGCGTAATATCTATCAAGAAAGCAAAAATTTGTAACTTTCACGGCTAAATGATATAAATATTTTCTGTAGACTTAATTTTATTGGTTTGTTTGTTGTTTTGTTGTTTTTGTTTGGTTTGTTGTGGGTTATGTTTTGTTGGTTAGGTCTTTGTGGGGGGTTTGGTTGTTTAGTAGTGGGGTGAATATGTTTAGTGGCCAGTTTTTGAATGGTTTGAATGGGTAGATTTCGAAGGTTTCTATGCCTTTTATTGAGTGTAGTTGGTTTGTTAGGTTGAATAGGTTTTCGAA
>CAYSWL010000130.1:0-5788 GCA_964434745.1 uncultured Candidatus Bathyarchaeia archaeon
GATAAACCTACGATTCTGGCTCACGTCTAGAAGGTTTTTTGTACCTACCACATTAACCCTAAACAACTCATCCTTAGAAGCCAGATAGTCAACATTAGCAGCCAAATGATATATTACATCAACACCCACCACCGCCTCTCTAAGCAGGGTTATATCGAAAAGGTCTGCGCGGAAAACTTCAGCCCTCTGGATTTCAGCGGGGTTTCTTGCCAGAATCCTTACCTCTTCACCTCTATTTACCAACGCCTCCACTAGATGCCTGCCTACTCTGCCTGTTGCGCCAGTAACAAGAATATTTCCCATAAATCCCTACAATATAGCGAGCCTTTTCTTAAATCAATTACCTAATATGGAGTTGGATTTGGAAAACTTTTTACGTTCAGTGTGTGAAAGAATGGCACGTTATAAAATTAAGAGGGGCAGGGAGTTGGCTTATTAAAAAGATATTCCCGTTTTCGATAGATAATGGCTGTATAGTCATGTTTTGTGCAAGCTCCTAAATTCAGCCCTGTTATCGCCATTCTTGCTTACCTGTTCTATAACTTGTGATGTTAGAAGGTCTTCAATTTGATTGGCTATCGTCTGGGCTTTTTTCGCGTCCTTTTCTTGGCTTGCGTGAACCTGCGCGTGCATCTTTATGATCCGAGTCATTTCATCACAATTTTGGACAAGCAGAAATAATGCGCCGCAATCACATGCAATATAGTTTTTCTTATTTGACTCCTCCTCTTTACTTACCCTATACTCTAAAAGATCCTTCAAGAATTATACCTCCCACAGCATTTGAGCTTGATTACCTGAGTATTATGGCTGCTATTATATAAAGTTGCTAATATATGGCAGAATTGCTTAAAAAAAGCAATTTTAGGTGTGTTAATTTCATTCTGCATAAATGCGTAGTTATCACTATCTATAGTTGAGGTGCTTAGAAGAAGAGCTAAGAGAGTCTGATATTGGCGAAATTGTTGTTAGCGCATGTTGTAGTAGAAGTAGTGTTATGATGAGAACCTTTTTTGAGTGTGTCAGTGGAAAAAGGAAAGAGGAGTTGGGGTTACTTTTTGAGTTTTAGATTGAGATGTGGCTTTTTGATGATTATGAATGCTGCGAAGCATGCTGCCATTGCGAGTAGTCCGCCTAAGCAGTATTCTGGAACTACAAAGAATCCTGCCGTTGTCATCACAACATTATTGCATAGTACGTCTTTGTCTACTTCGTATTTACCGTTGTTGTTTAAGTCTACTATGATGTCATATAGTCCTGGCGCTGCATCTGGATAAACTGATGTTATGGGTATATTGCCTGAAGTAATATCTACGTTTGGCACTGTATTGATTGGCGATAATGTAGCAATAACTGTATCATCTATCCAAGTCACAACGTCATTTACTACATAAAGTGTGCATTTTGTTTGGTCATAGTAAGAGCCTTTAACATGCACGTTAGCGCCCGCATTAAATATTGTCTGTATATTGCCCAAACTATCGCAACTGTTTATTGTGGGCTGAACGCCTGTTATAGCCCAGTTTGAATCGTAGGTGCGGTCAATGGATAAAAAGGCATTTGCAGCCTTAAATTTGCCTGTTATGTCTACCCGTACCGCGCCATCCATGAAATAGTTGACTGTTTCCTGCGGGGTCCAATATGTGTCCCAATCGATTTCTAAGTACGTGCACCATGAAAGATCCACATCGGATATGTATATATGTAAACGATCCGTATCCCAATAAAATTCGTCATCGCTTAAGGCATAAAAAGATTCGTCGACAATGCCGTTGTATACGCTTTTTATATATAGTATGTTTGATTGGATTGCGCCCGTGCCGTCGATCATCTGTTCTGCAAAAATAGCTTCAACGGGGACCGGAGTTGACCAGCGTGCCATGGCGCCTTTCCCTTTCCAGTTGTTTTCAGTTGGAGCTGCATTCGCTGCTGCTACTGTTGCAGACAATGCCATTAAAGCAATCATTATAATGGCAAAAGATATGCTGCGTTTTCGCGCGCGTACGATAATTGAAAAAAAGCTATTTTTCATTTCCTCCCTTTCTCCAGATAACTATCAACCGAGCAAGCTTATAAATTTATTTGAAAAAGTAGAGCACCTTTTCTATCGTATACATGTGCCTCTGGCAAGTTGCAAAAAACCCTTGGCTAACCCTACTTTGAAAGTGCCCCTTACCCCACCTTTTTTCTAAAACTGGCAAGCATGGGCGAGTGGGTATGATGATGAAGGAGAAATGAGGATTAAAAGAAAAGAAAGGAGGAGTGGTTGTGTTTTTTATCCTTTATTATTGGTGTCTGAGCTGTGGGAGGTTGCTGCGTTTCTTAAATACGGCGAATCCTACAAAGCATGCTCCTAAGGCTGCTAGTGCACCAGTAATGTATCGAGATAGCTCACCAAAAGATCGTTATCATACTGAGGATCATGCATAGGTAATAATCTATACCCAATTATTACCTATGCATACAATGTACGTGTGCTGCTATGCTGGGTAAACGCGATTTGATTAGATCTTCATCTTCGCCATTAGAATGAATATGAATTAGCATGAAAAAGCACGCTACCCTGCCCCTAAATTGTGTGTCAGCATAATTTAATAATTGTGAGTAATTAAATTTTCATCATTTTTGCTTAAGACTTTTAAGGTACATCAAAAGCCCAAAAGCGAACCAATTTGAGACTAAACAGCATGCTTAGCAATGAACTGTTGTGTTGTCGGTTATTGAAAGTCTAGGCAAACCAGAACTAAGATAGATTGACACATATTCAAATATTTACTATTGGGCTAATAACCTGCATAACAAAACTGTTGCCATAAAAAATATGCCTATAGTTATTGCTAAATTCTTGAGCCGTTTCCTATCAATTATCAAATTTATTGGCCCATAATGTGGTGAACTGAGTTCTGCTGTTATCAATAAGACTATTGTACCTACAGCAAAAAGAAAGCTAATATCAACAAGGTCTATTGGGGGTATAAGCATATATTATTCACCTATCGTTCTATACACGAGTTCTGTAGTCCTAGTCCTAGCATCAGAGCAATCCGCCTCAATAAACACAGGTTTACCCAGATTTTTTGCGATAACGCATGCTAAAGCACTACCCAACAGGCAACCGATTTGATTATGTACATGAGGTTGATTAGACGCTTCCTCACACATCGAAATTAGTGTGTTATTTTTCAATTTTATAGTTACTATGTTTTTTGTATTATGGACATCTATTGATTCAGCTATCCCCATCGTTTCAACCAACAATTTGGAAAGGAGATTAGGTAATTGTTGTGAATCGGTGGCAGCAAATAAAATACCCAATTTTCTCTCGAATAAACGTGATAGCATTGATCCAGGTGGAGTGATGAATATGCCATCTCCAGCATCTGCAAAAAGTTTTAGACTCTTTTCAGGTTTAGGAAGAGCGCGTATTGGGCGGTTTGGAATAAATATAAGACTAGATTCAACATTTTGAAGGTTTTTAGGTGGTAGATAAATACCTTTTTCGGCAAGGTTATATTCGATTAATATACGCTCCAAATTTTCCATATTAGATTCATTCGCAGCTTTAACTACATCAAGGGGAAAATGTCTTTCCGGCGTAATGTACAGAATTACGACCCCCCAGAAACTTAGGGTTACTCCTAGTATTGTTAGAAAAGACGAAACAAAAATGGCAGAGAGCACGATTAACGTTGCCCCCATTATAATTATTATCGCTACCACAGTTTTATAGAGATACAATCTTTCTATTGCCACTCCTCCAGTTTATTGAAAGGACCTCAATCTAAAAGATAAAAGTTATTTAAAAAAAAGAGATACAAATAAAATTTTAGGTATAGTATCTAATTACCAGCAATGGGGCGTGCATGTTTGTTCCTAAATTCATCATTTTATTTCTAAATCCTTGCTAGATTCTTCATCAGAACACGTAATTAAATTGATATATACACTATAAGAAGCCCCAAAACCTTAATTAGCACACGACAGTATTGATTGTTTATTGTCACTTAATACACTATACACATAGCATAATGTATGACGCAGATATCCTACGACCACACTCAGGAGAATCATAATGAAGCAAAGAAGAACGCTAAATTAATGCAATAAAAAGAGGAAAAATGAATTTGTTTTGTAGATTTGTAGGTATCATAATAATTATGCTAACTGCATCATTTCTTTACATAACTCCAAATCATGAGCTAATCATGGAACTGGCAAGCCCAACTTCGATCACTAGGTCAATTGCTTCAGAAGGATACATAGAAAATTGGCACATACCCGATCAAAACATCTATACTATAGAATCAAATGGATTTAATTATACAATGTTTAACCAAGCCACACAAAAAATTGAATGGACATATTTTAGCGCATCTGCGATAATAGAGGCAGCAATAGGAAACCTAACAAAGGGCGGAATAGTTTCAATTAAGGATGGAATTTATATAATTAGTACGCAAATAGAGATCATCAATAACAACATAATCATAGTTGGGCAATCGTGGGAAACTGAGCTTTTACTTGCCAATTCCACAATGTCAGCTTTATTTTATGCATATAATAAAAATGGCTTAATTATTGATAACATTACTTTAAATGGAAATAAATATGATAGCGACAATTCATGCAATATTGGAGTCCAGCACGGAATAAATTTTATTGAATGCAATAATTCAAGAATTATTAAAACATGGATTAAAAATTTTAAGCATACAGGAATTAACTTGTTTGGCGGTAGCAATAATGAAATTCTTTACAACATTGTGGAAAATAATGGAGATATGGACTCAGCCAGCGGGTCAGGAATTGATTGCGACGGAAGCAACAATACAGTAATATCAAAAAATTTAGCCATATCAAATTATGTCAATGGGATTTGGGTAACTGGTACAAGCGGAGTAGTCATGAATGTAACAGTTAGCGAAAACTGCTTGGTCGGGAATGGAGGGTCAATTACAGAAGGTCACGGTATTCATATTGGCACTGCAATGGGGAAAGTTGAAAACATTATTGTAAAAAATAATATTGTAAATGGCTCTAAAGGATATGCAGGTATTCTGATTACTTCAACATTCTACTCAAAAATTGAAAATAATACCTCTCAAAATAATAAAGGACGAGGAATTAGTCTTCTTAATAGCGAATACTTAACAATTATTGGCAATAAAGTAACAGATAATGGCGATTATGGGGGAATAGTCCTCACAGATAAATCATCATTTAATTTTATTGCAAACAATACATTAATGCGAAACGAAAACTATGCCATATGCATACTTAATTCGAATTCAATGTATAATAGAATAGAAAATAACCTAATAAGCGGAATTATTTATAATGAAGGAACAGAAACAATAATAATGAATAACTATCTACCGGTCTAGGATTTACTGAAATATGCATATCAATAAGATCATTGCTTCTTCCCGAAAATTTATCCAATAATATCTAAAGTCCACCCTTTCAACTTCTAGCACGCACAACAATGAAAATAACATCAGATCACAAATAGTCACACTGTAATACAACTCGTAATTGCTCAGCCGAAATATTTACAAAATTAATCCTTTAAGCCCCAGCCCATTATTTAACCATACTTTATTTAATTCGTTTATGATTTTAGGCTCGATATCTATGACTTGAAACAGCATTTTGTGCAATGCTACCTTGGGCAAATCAACATAACCAGTACCCACGACTACCAATCATGGACATCTCACATATTCTTTTTTTATTGCTCATTTAAATAAATACTTGATTGCAACTTTATTTTTTTATATGTGACTAG
>CAYSWL010000130.1:5798-6240 GCA_964434745.1 uncultured Candidatus Bathyarchaeia archaeon
AACGTAGAAGACTTTTAAACACCAACAGAAACAAAATCAAGTAATTCATCATATAATGAAATAAGCTTTCTTTGATTTAAATCAAAAGAATATTTACCTTCAAAATCCTTTTGCGCCTGAATACCCAATTTTTCAGCCCAAGAAACATTCTCTAACATACGAAGAAGACACCCCTTAAAATCCTCAAGAGAGCCAACGCTATAAAGCAAACCATTAGATTCATGTTTAATGACTTCAGAGACTCCAGGAAAATTTGTTGCGATTATTGGCTTGCCAAAAGCCATATATTCGAAAATTTTTCCTGGTGTTGTCAATAAATTGCTAAATCCCCACCCATATGGAGCAATAGTAACATTAGCAAGTGTAATCCAGGCAAAGACTTCTTCCCTAGGCACAAAACCTACAAATAAAACTTTATCATTAAGCCCCATAGATTTCGAAT
>CAYSWL010000130.1:6250-6921 GCA_964434745.1 uncultured Candidatus Bathyarchaeia archaeon
CGCTCTAAAATTGATGGCAAAGCATCAATAGCTATTTTGCAATCATAACCACCCATGCCTTGACCCCCGATGTTTAGTTGTCCAGAATAAAGAATCACTTTTTTATTTGATAAGGAATATTTAGATTTTAACTGTTCGGCCAACTTTTTAGTTGAATCAAGGTTAGAAAGTTTGAATCCTCCATAAATAACAATTTTCTTGCCCTTACAATAGGAATAATGATACGATGTTGTTTCATTAACAAAAATCACAGCTTCTGCATTTGAAATAGAGACTCGTTCCATTGATCGCAACAATTTGAAGCATAAGGATTTTTGTTTATACCCTAGAATATCACAGTATAATTCAGGAGTCCGATCATTAACTTCAAATACATATGGTACACCCGTAAGCTTTGAAACAATAAAAGCTGAAAGACCCGTAATATCTGGAGGGTTATGAGAATGAATAAGATCAATTTTTTCACTAAAAACAATAAACAGCATTAGCATCGTCAAATGTATAAAATATGCCACCTGTAGAAGTAAAGTGCTTAATCCAAACATCATTTTACCAAAAATAGTATATTTTCTATTTGATATTAATCCACTTGGCGTTAAACATGGAACCCTGAATATCTTTGCCCGTTCGTCCTTAAGATCGGAAGAGCGTCGTGTAGGGAAAGAGTGTAG
>CAYSWL010000131.1:0-6726 GCA_964434745.1 uncultured Candidatus Bathyarchaeia archaeon
AGATGTATGATGCTTTCACTGGCGATTGGATCTTAGACTTAACAGGTGTACCTTCTGGAACGTTGGTTATGGGTAAAAACGGTGAATTTCTAATCTACACATTAAATGCCGCAAACAACTACATGACATTATGGAACTCAACTAAAGCACTTAACCCAACTATTGACACAACATGGAGCTGGAGAGTAAACCAAGCAAGTGTTAATGTTACTGCCGGCTATCAATGGAACGTAACTTTAGCTGATGTTCCTGGAACTCAGAGTATAACAAAGATGACTAATGAAGTAATGTACTGCCGCGCTACACACCAAAGCACACCAACCGCAATAACAACCGATGTAGCATACGATATTAAAGACGGTAAAGAACCAGTTCAACTATTTGTTCAGAACCGAACTTATGACGGATCCATTATGAATGGTCCACTATCTGATGGTGTCTTTACTACATTTGTCAAAGAACTCATGGTCTGGTACGGATATGATGTTAATACAGGCGCTCAACTTTGGGGACCCACAACTCCATACGAAAATGCATGGGGTATGTATCAACCATACGCTGGTGCACTTGCAGGTGATGGTAAACTTTTAGCATATGGCTACGACGGTACAGTACACTGCTTTGACCTCAGTAATGGATCTAACCTTTGGAATTATTATGTTGGAAGCAGTGGCTTTGAAACACCTTACGGTACATGGCCAATGAAAGACTCTGCAGTAACTTTTGCCGACGGAAAAGTATACGCAGTTACAAACGAGCATTCACCAAACACACCATACTTCCACGGCTGGAGAATGCACGTAATTAACGCAGAAACAGGCTCAGCACTATGGAACATATCCTTCATAGGTCTTAATCCATTCATAGCTGACGGTTATGCTCTAACACTAAACTACTTTGATAACCAAATTTACTGCTTTGGTATCGGTGAAAGCAAAACTACAGTAAACGTATCACCCAAATCTACTTCTGCAGGTAGCGCTGTAATGATTGAAGGTACTGTAACTGACCAATCACCAGGCGCAAAAGGCACAGCTGCAATCTCTGACAAAGACCAATCAAAATGGATGGAGTATCTCTATATGCAAAGAGCAATACCAACTGACGTAGAAGGCGTACCAGTTAAACTAACAGCAATTAACTGCAATACAGGTGAAAGCACAGATCTAGGAACTGCTATAAGCGATATAGCTGGCAACTTTGGATTCTCTTGGACTCCAACAGAACAAGGCACATACCAAATAAAAGCCACCTTTGAAGGCACTGAATCCTACGGAAGCTCATTCTCAACCACCTACATAGTTGTAGGTTCAGAATCAGTAGCTCCAACCGTAGAACCGACCGCAACTCCAACTACAAGCACTGAACCAACTGAAGCACCAACCACTATGGCCCCTACAGCTTCTCCCTCTACAGTCGTTGAAAACCCCGGAACAGGTATTGGCACTGAAACTTTGCTAATCGCAGGCGCTGCAGCTATCATCGTTATTGCAATTGCATTAGTTGCAATAGTTCTGAAAAAACGCGCATAAACAACAAAATGCACTCAAATCCATCCTTTCCATTTTTTTGGAATCCAATTAAGAACATGAAAATCAACAATGGGCTGAATGGACTTTGGCGGATAAAACTCTTAAAGCAGGTAGCTATAGGGTTTTTTCGTTTCTCTCTCCTAATTTCGCCCGACCAAAGTTCCAGCTAACCATTCTATCGGTGAACAAATTTTATAGCTCATAATTTAAAAATGGACTCAAAATTGAAAAGACAAAAGATAGATGAACAACACTACCTCAGTTCTCTTTGACTCTTTTTGGAAAACTCAAAATAATCTTATTTGAACCCCATACACTTGATAAACATATTGACTGTTTATTAACTACTATAAATTACCATGCAATAGATTTCTTTATTGAATCTGGCACAAGATAGTTTTAATTGCATATTGAGGGGTGTGCATTATTCTGGTTTTTAGCAATTTTTTGATTTCTTTTGTCAAGCCCAATTTTTGCTTCGAAAAGAACAATCACCAAAAAATACACAAAAACGAATTGTGCACATCTCTATAGATAATTAAACCAAGTTTGGTTTAATTAAAGTGTGGACTTGACTCATTTTCGTTCAAATTCTATAGGATCCGCTTCTTTTTGGATTGGAACTTTGGATAGTTTTGCTTGATTCAGAATTTGGTGGCGAACGTGTAGTCGTTTTTATGTGTAATGGCTGCTTGAAGGGTAAAAAGATGATGGGTAACTCCAAAAAGGATAGCCAAAGAAGGCAAAGACAGAATTGTATATTTTTGACCTTGATTCTTTGGTGGGGTGTTTGCCAAAAGACTTAAGGCGAGAACCGTAAATATAAGATTAATAATGAAAAATCCAGATGTAAAAAGCAAGCTTGAAAGTCTTAAACCAATCCTTAAAGAGCGTTACCAAGTGAAAACTATAGGTTTCTTTGGTTCATATGCTAGAGGCGAGCAAAACCCAAAGAGTGATATTGATATTTTAGTTGAATTTGTAGAGGGCAACTCAATTGATTTGTTTGATTTTATTGAGTTGGAAAATTTCTTAACAGAACAGCTTGGCATCAAAGTGGATTTGGCAACAAAGAAAGCTCTCAAACCATTGATTAAAGATCAAATACTCAAAGAGACGATTTATGCTTGAACCGAACTATTGTGCTTTATTTAAGAGATATTCTTGAGGCAATCGAAAGAATTGAGCGATATATAGGCGGATGCACCTTTGAACAGTTTTCAAACAGCACTCTGGTTATGGATGCTGTGGTGCGAAACTTTGAAATTATCGGGGAAGCGACAAAGCACATACCTGATGAGCTAAAGCAGGAGAATCCTTTGATCAGATGGCGAGATATGGCGGGAATGCGGGATAAGTTAGCACATGAATACTTCGGTGTGGATATAGATATTCTCTGGAAGACATCGATAAACCGTTTGCCTGCTTTAAAATCACAATTAGAAGACTTGATAAAAGAAGTCAAAGAAATGAACTTATAAAGCAACAAGCGGTGAAAGATAACAAGTGGCTAAAAAACCAACCAAGGCTTCGAACCTTAGACGTAGCTGTGTCCTTAATCTCTGTAACTGGCATTAAGCATTTTTTATTGTTTAAGGATAATAATATAGTTTAACTATGTTGTGAATGCAACGCCTGTTTTGGTTTATAACAGAAAGAGTGCAAAGAATTTCATTAAGAGTAAGGAACTAAAGAACTTCGATTCAGAGTTTCTGGTTGCCCAGAAACTGTTGTTCGCAACTTTAAGCTATAAGCCCTGTTGAAAGCGAAGTTAAAGGTAATATTAGGCTATTTTTTAGTAGATTTTATATTTGAAGTCTTGTCACAATAAATAATAGAAGTTTTTAAAGGTTAAGTCAAATTTTTAAAAGTCTATACTGTAAGGTTTGGCGCATAAGGCAGAGATAAATTTAACAACACTACAGCTAAGGCGAAATCAGGAAAAGTGCCGTTTAGACAAGCAGCAGCAAGCCTTGGAATAAGTTACTGTGTGTTCATCTCTTTTCTAGATGAGACGGGTGTACTCAAGGTCTAGATGTTAGCAGTAGGCTTAAATAGATTTTTTGTGGCTCATGTTGTATTGAGGCTTTGAATATTGAGAAGTAATGATGTTAAGTCTGGTATTGAGCGGGCAGCGCACAGATCCTTGCTTAAATCTTTAGGAATAACTGATAATGATATGGCTAAGCCGTTTATTGGCATAGCAAATAGTTATACAAATATTGTTCCAGGTCATATTCATCTGCAAAATATTGGTAATGCTGTAAAGGAAGGTATTCTTGCAGCTGGCGGAGTTCCTTTTGAGTTTAATACTATTGCGGTTTGTGATGGTATTGCAATGGGTCATGAAGGTATGAGGTATTCTTTGCCTTCACGTGAGTTAATTGCAGATTCAGTTGAAATCATGATGCAAGCCCACCGGTTAGATGGTGTGGTTTTAGTTTCTAATTGTGATAAGATTACTCCTGGTATGCTTATGGCTGCTGCACGCTTAGATGTGCCAGCAATATCTGTTACTGGAGGTCCTATGGCTTCTGGGCGAATGGGTGCTAAAAAAGTTGGCGTTAGCTCAGTTTTTGAAGCTGTAGGTCAAGCTTTTGCTAATAAGATAAGTCAACAAGAACTTGCAGAGCTTGAAAGTGCAGCTTGCCCAAGTTGTGGGTCTTGTAATGGTATGTTTACTGCTAATACTATGGCGTGTATGACTGAAGCTTTAGGTATGTCACTGCCTAACTGTGCTACAACTTTAGCGACTAGCTCTAAAAAAATCAGGCTAGCTAAAGAGTCTGGTGAAAAAATTATTGAATTAGTTCAAAAAAATATTACTCCATCAAAAATTCTAACTAATGACGCATTCGAAAATGCTGTTATTATAGATAATGCGTTAGGCGGTTCAACTAATACAGTGCTGCATTTGTCTGCAATTGCTAAAGAAGCAGGTGTGACTTTGCCGATAATGAAGTTTGATGAGATTAGTAGAAAAGTTCCTCACTTAGCTAGTATGGTTCCAAGTGGTCCTCATGATATGGAAGAGTTAGGTAATGCAGGCGGTTTACCAGCGCTAATGAATGAGCTAAGTCAATTTTTGAATATGACTGCACTTACAGTAACGGCAAAAACAGTAGGTGAAAACGTTAAAGACGTTCAAGTTGTTGATGCTGATGTTATTCGTCCGTTAACTAACCCAGTGCATAAAGAAGGCGGCATAGCCATATTGAAAGGTAATCTTGCACCTAAAGGTTCAGTAGTTAAAGCTGTTGCAGTTTCACCAAAAATGCTTAAACATTCAGGTCCAGCCAAAGTATATGATTCTGAAAAGCAAGCTGTAGAAGCTATGCGAAATCTCCAAGTCCAAGCAGGCGATGTTGTAGTCATACGATATGAAGGTCCATTGGGCGGTCCAGGTATGCCTGAAATGCTTCTTCCAACCGCTTCAATATCTGGTATGGGCTTAAGCGAATCTGTTGCCTTAATAACTGATGGACGCTTTTCCGGTGCCACACGCGGACCCTGCATAGGACATGTTGCTCCAGAAGCAGCTGAAGGAGGCCCTATAGCGTTACTTAAGGATGGCGATATAATTACTATTGATATTCCAAATCGCACCATAAGTGTTGAGCTTTCAGAGCAAGAACTAAAAAATCGACAAGCAACTTGGACACCTAGACCTAAAAAAGTTACCAAAGGCTACCTATCAAGATATCAACCAACACCAACAGAATAAACACACCAATCAATCTTCCAACAACAATCAATCCACAAATAGAAAAAACAAAAACGAGGTTTCTAACAAACCTCTAATTTACTTTTTCCGATTTTAACTTAGTAACTTTTAATCGACTAAAGAATAGTTAATTTTCGTAGTATATGATCTAAAAATATAGTGTATTGCTGGTGTATTTTTAATTTTGTTAGATATTGTTTGTTATTGTTTTAGTGTTTGGTTTAGTTGTGCGTTTGTTCCTAGTTCTTCTTCTATTCGTAGTAGTTCGTTGTATTTGGCTATTCTTTCGCCTCTTGCGGGTGCTCCTGTTTTGATGAATATGCTTTGGGTTGCTGTTGCTAGGTGGGCTATGAAGGTGTCGTCTGTTTCTCCGCTTCTGTGTGATACTATTTGGGCGAGTTTTGCTTTTTGTGCGATGTTTGTTGCTTGTAGTGTTTCAGTTAATGTGCCTATTTGGTTAGGTTTTATGAGTACTGCGTTGGTTGATTGTTGGGTGATTCCTTTTTTGATTCGTTTTGGATTTGTGACGTAGAGGTCATCGCCTATTATTAGAGTTTGGTTTCCTAATTTTTTTGTTATGCTGGTGAAATCGGAGTATGCTTCTTCATAGAATGGGTCTTCTATTGTTAATATTGGGAAGGTGTTGACAAGATTAGTATAGTAGTCTTCTAGTTCTTGTGCTGTGTATTGTTTGTTGTCTATTTGGTAGTTGTCTTTTTGTTTGTTGTAAAATGAGCTAGCTGCTGCGTCAATGCCGATTTTGATTTGTGCTGTGGTGTAGCCTGATTTGGAAATTGCTTCAGATATCGCGTTAAGTGCCTCATAGGTGTTGTCCATTGAAGGTGCGTATCCGCCTTCGTCACCGACATTTATTGCTGAGGCGCCGTATTTTTCTTTCAATATTGTTTTTAGGGTGTGGTATACTTCGGTTCCGAATTGTAAGGCTTGGCTATAGCTTTTTGCGCCTACTGGTTCAATTAGGAATTCTTGTATTGCTAGATTGTTTCCGGCATGTTGGCCACCGTTAATGATGTTCATCATTGGTATGGGTAGTTTATAGCGTTGTTTTTGTGAAAGGTATGCGTATAGTGATTTTTTTTCGAAAGCTGCTGCAACTTTTGCTATTGCCATGGAGACTGCTAAAATTGCGTTACCGCCTAACATGCACTTGTTGGCTGTTCCATCTAGGTCTATTAGTAATTGGTCGATTTCTTTTTGTTTTGTGCAGTCTAAGCCGATAATTTTGGGTGCTATTTTATTGTTAACATTTGTAACGGCTTTAAGTACACCGCGTCCATTGAAAAATTTAAGGTCTTTATCTCTTAACTCAAGTGCTTCATGTGTACCTGTTGATGCGCCTGAAGCAACAATTGCACGTCCCATTAACCCATTGTGTATGGTGACGTCAGCTTCTATGGTTGGATTTCCACGTGAATCTAAAACTTGTCTAGCTTTTACTTGAGTTACTTG
>CAYSWL010000132.1:0-6333 GCA_964434745.1 uncultured Candidatus Bathyarchaeia archaeon
CTGCCAGCACCGAGAAATATTATAGCAAATGAAGCTCCAAAGGCAGAGGCGCTAGATATTCCTAAAGTGAAAGGTGATGCTAGAGGGTTGCGCAGTATACATTGCATTACAACGCCAGCTAAAGCCAATCCAGCACCAGCTAATAAAGCTCCAACAATTCTGACCATACGGATATTCCAAATTACACCACCAGCTCCATTCATGTCGAATGTTATGATGTGGCGAATTACATCTACAAAAGGTATACTGATAGGTCCGCTTTGAGCAGCAATAATTACGCAGATAAACAGCAAAAGTACTCCGATGAGAAGGAAGAGTCGTTTTCGTTTTACAAAGCTCTTATATGTCCTTGAAATCTGGTTGCCGTCTTTTTCATCGTCCTCATAGATGCTAAATGCCTCATGCCCGTCATGGTCTTTGGATGCTTGATTATTAGCCATTCTCGCCACCGGTACTAAAAAAGATTGGAAAAAGATTTAAGAGTTAATCAAGCGTGACCTTGCTACATCCAGTACCTGACTGGTCAGCGACGATATCAGAGTATGTTAATAGGGTTTTAGGGTAGAATAGTTCCAAAATTTCGTTTGCCTTATCCTCAAAGTTCCAAGAGTGCAAATCGGCGTTTATTATGGATGCAATGTAGTATACATTAATTAACTGGTTTTCCCAGTTGGTGCCATAGCATTTGTATACCATTGTGGAATAGATATTGCCATCTTTTACAGCTAAAACGTTGTCTAATCCAGTATTAGATTCTATGAAGCCATTAATCGAAGCAATGCAGTCGCTTAAACCTATACTATCAATAAATATGTAGTTTGGATCGGCATTTATGAGAGTCTCTAAAGTAATGATGTAAGGTTGACTGTTAGCTGCAGGTTCTATAGCGTTAGGTATATTCGAATAATCGAAGGGGAGATAATTGCCAGATCCTTTTAGGAATGATGCCCCACCGTAGTAAAACATTCCACAAGCATATGCACTCTTGGTGTTAACAACAGTAGTCTTTGAAGTAATGTCATTAATCATTTCAGCTATACCATTATTGAGTTCAGTAGCCCTATCTTCTTCACCTAGCAAAGTGCCTATGGAGGATATCTGGTTATAGAAGGCCTCACCAAATTCATAGTTAGCGTTAATAACATATACTGGAATATTGGTTTGTGTTTGCAGGTTATCTGCAGTTGCTGCATCCTCCGCTGTGGAAGTGATAATTACACTCGGGTTTAAGTTTAAGATTGCCTCTGCGGTCGGGGCTACTTGTGGCAAGGTAGAGAATTTTGCTTTATTGATAAGATAGTAAGTCTGGTCATCACGTATGTTGAAAGGACCAGCAGTTTCAATAGCCTGAACCTTTTCAACTGCATCAAAATATGATACCAACCTCAAAGAACATGCACCAACACAGTAAATGGAGTTTAATTGTTCTGGGATAACCACTTTTCGCCCTAAAGAATCAGTAACGGTTGTTTCTGTTTGGCCTTGGCCATCATTATTTGAGGTAAGAATGTAAGCAACACCTATTGCGGCGATTAAAACTATTGCTATAGCGGAGAGGGCAAACACTTTGTTTTTTTCCATTTGGCATACACTTCCATTAACAGATAACTGTGCGTATTACGATTTTTAAATATAGTAACACTACAAGTGTAATAAATACTTAATGCATACAAATTTAAATTCACAAGAAACTACACACCACAAAAACACGCTTTCAAAAAATAAACAAAATATTTAGCACCTACAACCTCAAAAACTACAAACCGCTCACACACGCTAAACACAAAAACTTCATATCTACTGCAAACATAAAAATTTATCAAATAAAATCTGCTTGCTTTTACCTTACAGCAATTATTATATGCCGTCAGTATCATCTAGCTATTGGCGGTAAATTTGAAGTACGGGAAACCGATTTGGCAATTTGTTGCCGAGGCAGCTGATCAAATAAAGGGTGAAGAATTTACTTTTTCAGATATAATCAAGGAAGTGCATAAAGCCAATCCCAATGTGCCGGAAATCAGCATAAAGAGCTATATTACTGCCATGGCCCCAAATCATCCATTTAGCGGCCATTGGCCATCTATACGTAAAAACCACCCATATTTTCACTACCTTGGAGATGGAAAATTTAAGTTAATCAAATCTACTAGAAAGGCCTCGTTAAATGAACTATAACTTACTACTTTATTTCTAAATTAAGTGATAATTTTTAATTGTTTGCTTGTAGACAAATTTTTCTTTTACCAAAAACATCACTTATTTGGTTAACAATTATCGAAAAAGAACTTTCGACTACATTTAGTAACAATATATACAAGTAGCTTCAATTATCCAAAAAAAGAATTGATCTTAACTTATTTGAATCTTAGCAGATGCAAAAAACTTCAATTATACAATATTGAAGTATATAATGGCGTCTAATTTAAAAAATAAGACTGAATCGGCATTAGCCGCGTCTTTTTATCATCTTTAGTGTGTATATTATTCTGCTCACTAGTGAAGCCACAGTTATTCCAACTAAAGAGAACATTACTATGGTATAGAAGATGTACCCTGAAAAGAGAAGTGTCAAACCGATAGCTCCGTAAAGCAAACTACCATAATACTTACCAAAGGGATCATACATCATTTTCAGCAAACAACTTGTCACTATGAACTGCGCAAACATTCCTATAATTAGCAGCAAAATCCAGGTTGGATAAACTTCTAAGTAGGTAAACCAAAAGAACATACCACTTATAAAAACGAAATCTACTATGACATCAAGTCGGGCACCAATCTTTGAGGAAACCCCAAGTTTTCTAGCTATACCCCCGTCTAAGACATCTGATAGTGCAGCAATAAGAAATAAAGTGTAGGCACAAAAAATCTGTCCAGAGCCAATAGAAAAAATTAGAAGGGGCAAAGCAAATAATCGCAGAACTGTAACTACGGAAGGAAGATAGTGAAGGGTTCTTCTATGTTGAGAATAATTAGATGAAAATTTAGGTTCAAACTTACCCATAGTTTCTTCCTTCTTTTAATGAACCTCAAAGCGTTTCTTGTCTTTTCTGCAGATTATTTGAGCAAGATCTCTACCGCTTTTAAATACTGTTGGAATCCCACCGCCTGGTTCTACCCATTGACCTATCATGTAAAAATTTGATAGCCCCGGTAGTTCCTTTTTGAATGGATTCTTTTCAAAGATTTTCTCGTTAGCCCATCCTTGTATAGAGCCCTTCCAATTACTAGTGTATCTATTGTAGGTTGCTGGTGTGACTACATCAATCATTTCCACATTTTCCTTGATGTTGCCAATTCGTTTTTCCAAAAATTCGATTACATCTTGAGCGAGTTTTAACTTTGCTGCATTATACTTCTCTATGTCTTGTGCTCTTAGATTTATCCAGTATTCACCTTTGCTTGTCTCAAATTGGATTTCTAACAAAGTTTTTCCTAAAGGAGCAGCTAATTTAGCTTTAAAAATCTGGATGTCAATGTTCTCGTACTGAGTACCATCGCTCATAGTGAAAGGCTTATTTAATATATACTTGATTTGGTGATGTTCTTCTTCAAACGTTCTAGCTATACCTAATGCGACCTGTATTCGTGAAGTATTGAGTTTCATGGTTTTATATGCGGTTGTGATAGTCTCATCTAAGTATTTACCTTCGAGTAAATTGAAGATTGTGGTTTGTCCGTCTGCTGCCGAAATAACTATGTCTGCATTATAAGTCTCTTTATTTTGAAGTTGTACTCCTACGGCCTTGTTATGTTCTACTATGATTTTGGTAACTTGTGAGTTGTATCTGATTTTTCCGCCTATTGCCAGGTACTTCTTTTCAAAAAGTTTTACAAATTCAAGTGAGCCCTTTGTTGGATAACCTGAAGCTTTCAAGTCCATAGCATAGAGTACAAACATTTCAAACAAAATAGGCGATGAAAAGTACTTGACTGAATCTTGTAAGAAGGGATTTTTGAACTTTTTTGAATAGTCTTCTGCAGATATTTGGAGCCATTTTTTCATAAAAGAAAGCATTGGCAAATACTTGACCATACCCAAATAATCAGTGATATTCATAAATTCTCTTGGCTTACCGACAGGCATCTGTAACTTTTGTACTCGACGTATCCCGTTAATAAATTCAGTAATCACGTCACTATCTTCGGGCGAGATTCCTTTCATGTACTTTTCAAGTTTGCCTAAGTCAGAATAGAGATAGAAGCGTCTTTTGTCTTCAAATTCAAATACTGCTTGAACATTATAGTTGACGAATTCTATTTTATCCATTTCAATTAGTTCATTCCACAGGTTGTAGAACGGATTGGCTGATGAAGAGCCCAAAAGACCGTGAATTGCACCTTCGATTGTGTAACCTTTTCTTTTCCAAGAGGTACATAATCCGCCAGGAGTATTATGAGCTTCAATAATTTGTGTTTCATATCCGTTCATCTGAAGATAGCAGCCAGCAGATAAACCAGCTATGCCTGCACCGATTATGATTATTTTTTTGCTTGCCATTTTTTCACCAGAAAATGAGATTATAGGTAGCTTTGCTCATAGTTTGCTTTGATTGGTTTGTATGCGAAATAGACAATTATTATTGACCAGATAAGTGTCGCTACGATTCCAGGGCTTGGGAAAAATACAGTCGTGGCAAAGATACGCTGAATTAGGGTGATAACTATTGCTGTTTTTGGAGCCCATCTTTGTTTTTTTACTAAGCCGAATAAGGTTACTGTAAAAAGCATCGCCGCGATAGCTGCTTCTATGCTTGCTACTGACTTGTTGATGTAGTGCAAGTTTCCTTCTGAACCGGGTAAGAGATTCCAGATAGCTATTGCAATTATTTCAAATGTAATATTTAGGGCTATTAGTCGAGTTAGAGTTTTGTGAGGGTTATTTCCAAAAAGTTTCATATGTTTAGGCTTCCTTTGAGCTTTGTTGAGTAGCTTCTTTTAGTCCAATTATTTCGTTTTTGTTTATGCTTAATCTAAGGACACCGCAGTCGCCTTGAACTTCAAGTATAGTTGTTTCCAAAAATGCTGCCCTGACATGTTTGCCTAAGGTACCTTCAATTAAGACTCCTTGGTCAGGTTCGTTTGATGTGGATAATCTGCTTAATTTCTTGTTAGATTTAAGTTCAATTGAGAAATCGTGTTCATTATTTCCTGTTGAATTCATTTTATATCCTCGCCCCCATTTTTCTCCTGATAAGCGATAATGTTTATTTGACGAGAATGCGCAGAATTTTGCAAGGATGCGAAAGATTCCGTATGAGAGAAAATGAGGAAAACGAAGACATATCTAGAGTGCTCTTTGAATTAGCCAGTACCCGGCGAGCGAGTATACTTTTTGAGTTAGAGAAAAAAAGTCTCAAGATGCAACAGATTGCCAATTTGCTGGATATGACAGCAACTGAAACATTTAGGCATCTGCAAAGACTTACTGAAGCAAACCTTTTAGATAAAAAAGGTGATGGAAATTACACAGTTACAGAGTTTGGCAGTTTAGCGATAGGTTTTCTCTCGGGCTTTAACTTTATCTTGAAAAATAAGAATTATTTTTTACAACATAAGACAGCTTGCCTACCATACGAGTTTGTGAATCGACTCGGCGAGTTATCGTCAGGGACCTTTTCTGGAGGAGTTTTAGCTAGTTTTAATCAAATAAGAAAAATGGTTTTTGAAGCTGAGGAGTACATTCTAGTAATGGCGGATCAGGTTGATTCAAGCCATGTTCAAGCAACAAATGATAAGGTAGCAAAGGGGCTAAAATTCAAGTTCATCATGGAAAAAGAGCTTGCTAAGACAATTAAGACAAACCTTGAATTTGAGAAATTCAAAGAACGCAGATATCTTGAACATATCGGCGGTGCAATTTTGGTAAATGAAAAGGAAGCTTATGTAGGACTACGGGGGGTAAATGGATTAATCGACTATTCCGGTTTCTTTGGAGTAGATGAGAAATTCCGTAAATGGTGCATAGATCTCTTTATGCACTATTGGGAAAAAGCGCATCATTGGTATCCAGAAATCAAAATCGAATAAACCAAAAAATAAAACCCTGAATACATTGAATTTGACAACGTTGGACATTAAACAAAACACGTACTAACACTAGAACGGCATATTTTGATGTAAGTTTAGTGCTATCGAGAGATTTCAATTTCTTAGAATTTTAATGCACCGCCATACGGATGGAATCTTAACCGACCTTATAAAAGCAGACTACAAATACGTTACTAAGATGGATAAAATCAAGCTATTCAGAAATCGCAAATGGGTATGCGGATTTGTCCAGAGTATATGAATTTATGATTTGGAGCTGGGGATGGGAATTGAACCCAT
>CAYSWL010000133.1:0-6315 GCA_964434745.1 uncultured Candidatus Bathyarchaeia archaeon
TGACGCCAAACTGCGCGGTTAATATGGATGGGTCGAATTGGGCTAATTCGCCAATGGTGTTTACCCCCAACTCTTTCAGCTTCGCCTCGGTTTTGCGTCCAACCCACAAAAGCTTCCGCGCTGCCAGAGGCGCCAAAAACGCCTCCGCCTCTTCTTCGCCCACGATGGTTAAGCCGTCGGGTTTCTGATAATCGCTGGCGACTTTGGCGATAAGCTTGTTTGGTCCCACCCCGATACTGCAACTCAACCCTGTCGTGTCCTTAATTTCCTGTTTAATTCGCTTAGCTAACGCTTCAGCTTCACCGCTGGTTTGGGCTCTACTGCTGACATCCAAAAACGCCTCGTCAATGCCCCACTGCTCAAACTTATCCGCGTACCTTTTGGCGATAGCCATTATCTCGTTTGAAACCTTAATGTAGAGGGGAAAGTTCGGCGGCAGGTAAACGGCTGTTGGGCAAAGCTTCCAAGCGTGGGAAATGGGCATGCCTGAGCGTATGCCGAGTTTTCTGGCTTCGTAGTTGCTGGTGCTGACGACGCCTCTGCCTTTGCCTTCTTTTGGGTCGGAGCCGACGACGACGGGTTTGCCTTTGATTTCGGGGCGTTCGCGTTCTTCGACTGCGGTGTAGAAGTGGTCCATGTCTAAATGGAAGATAACCCTCATGCCAAGCTCACCTCGCGCAACTCTGCCTTTTTTCTCCTGCTAGATAAATTAGGCGTCTACTATGCATAAAACTTGTCGTATCTTACTTATTGCTTTATTTTTCTTTTAAAATGGATGAATAGAACTATCCCTAAGGAAACTATTAGTACAGCAGAAAGGCAGGCGATGATAATTATTGGCGATTGTTCTTGTTTTGGTTGAGATTCGCGCAATATATCAAAAGGTACGGTGAGAGGGTGATGGTCAATATTGTATGGGTCCATTAGATAGGGCGTGTTTCCCATACCAGTGTTGCCTGTTTCTGAAGCATTTGGATACGTAACGAAGTAGTCAATCCAGTAGTTTCCGACTGACCCATTATCCCAAGAAACATTCGAGTAAAAATTCTTTGGTGTTCTAAGAATATTATTCTCAAAAATTTTAGCGCTCGAATTCCGCATGTATAAACTGCTAAGATTGCATTTATTGATTAAATTACTCTCAGAATCGATCATGCCAACTGCAAGATTGCATTGAGAAAAATCAGTTAATTTTGCCTGAATTAAATTAATTGAAGCATTGACTCTGAGAAAAGAGCATCCAGAACAATTATCCATCTCAATTTGCGTGTAGCCAAAACCTGATAAGGCAAGGTCTCTAATGGTAACGTTATTCACATTTTCAAGTTTTAAACCAACATTTTGGTAGCCCATAATACTTTCAGAAAACTCGTCATACAATGTGTGACCTGCGCCATCAAACACTATATTACTGCATCGAACCACAATGGCGTACTTTTCTGTAAGGTTACTTGTAAGAGTATACACGTTACCGTTTCGGTGGATAAATGATGTTTCTGGCTGTATGCTTCCATCATTTTCAATTCTGATGATTGGCAGGTAAATTGCAGATGCGAAAGTAGTCAGTTGTGTTCCAAAGACTAAAGAAAACAATATGAGAATCAGCAGGATTGCGCTTTTTTCCAAGTCAGGTCACTCTTGTATGGTATTATTATTTCTAAACAGAGATGCGTCTTATAATTCTCCCAAAAGAACAAGGTGTTCTGCAAAAAGAACAGGCATTGCAGAACAGGAAACGGCTAATACTAAAAAGGGTCTATTTCCAAAGAAAAAATAACGCTTCTAAATGGACGATTGTTTTTATGACTATATCACCGTATATTTTTCTTTTTTAGCAGTAAATAGCGAAAGCTGTCCTAATATTTAGGACGCTTGTCCTAAAGCATAGAAATAACAATCGATTGATTTGTAAGTGATAACTTGCAAGGCTAACTTGCAAATGGAGTGAAATGAATTGAAAGAAAAAGAAATTAGAAACAATTTGTTTTGTCTAATTCTTGCCAGGTTTGATGCTATCTTCCTTTCTACTGATAACACCTGTCGTTGCGGAGGAACCGGGATACGAAAATATCACCGTCCGACAAGCGAAACATATGATTAAGCATACAGACAACATTTTGATACTCGATGTTAGAAATCAAAGCGAATACGATTTAGGGCACTTATCCGGTGCTGTTCTGATAACAATCTATGCCCTAGAGAATTCAACAAATCCCCAGATTCCAATAAATAATGGTACATCATCAGGACTTTCCAGTGCAGTCATTGAAGCAGTAATTGGAAAATATAACATTCTGGAAAACATAAACGACCCAATAATCGTCTACTGTAGCGCAGGATCTAGAAGTCCTATCGCTTGCCAAACCCTTACGGATCATGGTTTTACCAATCTCTATAACATGATAGGTGGCATAAAGGCGTGGATGCAAGCAGGTTATTCGATTTTTACAAGCAATCACTATGCAGAAGTTGAATTAAAGGGAAATCATAATGTCAAAGCTGAAATTATGCCATTACTCCAACATGAACTTGAAAACCAGTGCACAACTTGGTACAGAAAATCAAACGTGTTCAAACGAGGTTGTTTACGGAGAGAACTTCAACGGCACAATGTTGGAACATGATGAAGAAAACGCGGTCTTGTATGCTACCTTTGATGTTGATGGCATTCCGATTGAACTAATAGTCAACCGTACAGCATTGTGGAATTATAGCGAGTTTGATGATGGATATAACAGAACTGCAACTTTAGTATCAGAGGTAAAAACCATATCAAACATTGGAGTACCCGAAATCGTCACTCAAACATACAGTCTTGACTATAGAGTAATGCATGAGGACTTTAAAGTACTTCTGCACACTGAATTGACAAGCAATAACACAGAGAACTATGATATAGCATATACTGGTATGGGGTATGCACCAAAATCAAATGCGCCTACACTCTTATCAAAAGAAGTAATAGAATTCAACACGCCAATTTCCTTATCAAAACACTACTTTGCTTTAAGCAGTGTCTCTCAAAAATTTGCACTGTTATATGAAAGAAGTGATAACGAAGATTTATCGCAATTGTCAACAGGCTATTTAGTAATGAAGAATGAAGCAAAGCATCTTTCAGACATTATAGATGAACATCTATCCGCTTTTGACAAACCGATTCTCAACTGCTCTAGTATATTATTGGACGCTGAATGTGACGACGTTTGTAGCCTTGCTTGCGGAACTATCAGTGCTGGTGTTTGTCTTGCTGGCTGTGCAGCCTTTGCATCTGGATGTACCTTAGGTTTTCCAGTTTGCTTTGGTGCATGCTCCGTTGGTTGCGGTACGGTAAGTGGGACATTCTGTACATTCTTATGTAATGGACTCTGTGGCGATGAGTTTGACCCAATAGAACTTGGATGCAATATTGCTTGTGGTGGACTTTGCGGTCTGTGCCCAGTGGCAGCTCAACCGATGTGCTTAGTTTGCTCTTATCCATGCGGCGTGATTTGTGAAGCCATTCTTGGATTATTTGTTCCAGAGGAAACATATTACGTTGCTGATATAGATTGGGATGGAACCGGCTGTGACGGCGGTGGATATCTTGGAACCCCTGAATTCATAATCGGTAGCGAAGAAGACCAATATTTTGCACATTTGCACTGTAGTGACTATGGGGACTCTGCGAAAATTGTGGGAATAATGAACGAGCAAGCATCAGGTCATATAGAACTATATGGCAGAGATGGTCCAGGCGGATACTATAGCGATCTTTATGTCTTTGTTTCTAGTGACGGAGTGAATTGGAACCAAGTCGGCAGTGTTAAAACAATCACCTAAACATCAAACTACTGGATTGACATTGGAACACCACAAGGAAGTTTTCAATATATAGGCGTCGCCGGATACGACTCAGCCAATAGCGTTTGCTTATATATCGATGCAGTTCGTGTAACACCATAGCAAAAACATCAACCACCCTTTTTTTATAATTATTGAGAAAATTATAATGAGCCTTACATGCATAACAATACTGGGGAAAAAATAAATGGTGCAACGAATCGGATATCCACTAGGAAAATTTCGACTTGGCTTGACTATTATTGTTGCATTTACTTTTGGCTTTTTACTTTTCTACTTTTCTGTAAATACCCTTCTATTTACTGCGATTCGCCAAATTTATTTAATTTATGGAATTATTGTTGGTTTCCTTTTTGGGTTATTTGAGGCTCAAACTATAACGTACAAGCTTAGCAAAGTGACAGAGGTTGTAACATGGAGGATTTTAGTTGTAAGTGCCGCACTATTTGGGGCTCCATTCTTGTTGGTACTGGCTTTTTTTGGCATCTCGGAATGGGTTCCTCTTGTTACTTACATGGTTTTATCCGCTACTCCAGTTTATCTAGGTGTCAGCGGCTGGATCTATTACCAGTTTGAAAAAGAGTATAAAGTGAAAGTTCACGCTTTGGTTTTTGGTTTGGAATATTGGAAAGAGCCTCTTAAAGGGAATAGTGATAGGTTCTACTATTTCGTTAGAGATATTGTTTCTAAAGATGTAAATGTATTGTGGTGGCAAGTGGGTTATGCGAGAAGGTTCATGGAGGAACTGGAAAAAAATGCGAATATAGACCCTTTGACAAGGCACCAACTAAGCGAATTTCTTAAAGTCCTAAACAAGTATAGAATTATAACGCAATCAGTTCTGTTACTGTTTGTAGTTTCAACAATGGCTATTGCAGTTTCGGTTTTTGCAGTTTTGTTTGGCTTGATTGGAAACTTGGATTTTAACATACTTGATGTTGTTGGTCCGCTTTCAGGAGTAATTCTTGCTAGTTTTTTTATTAGCGTAATAGTTACAAGAAGGCAGTTTAACAAAGAAATCCCAAGAATGATGGCGTCCCTTAATACAGAAAATCTAGCGTCAATACAGTAGACAACGACAAGAAGGGTTTCAATAAATGAGAATTTAAGATAGCAAACCAAGCGCTTTTAAATTAATGCCTCTTTTCCTTTCACTTAAAGAAGACCAGGGGTGTCCTAAAGTATAGAAATTAATAATGCTTATATAAGCTATAGCTTGAAGGAACAAGTATGCTAAACAAAATCTACGCTGTTGCTTCGGGAAATCCTTCAACAGATAATCAAGCACCAAATTCTGCAGGTTTTAGACGATTTGGCAGAAAAATCTACGCTATACTTGCCGTAATAGTCATTGTAATAGTTGCTGTAGCTTTTTTGTTTCCTCAAGGGGTAGCTGCGATACCACTCACCGCCGACTATCAAGTTGGTGAGAGAATGGTATACAATACAGTAATAACTGGCACTAGTATTGGCTCGCTTAGCAACATGACTATAGATTCAACACAGACTGTCGATGTGGTTGATTTTGATGGAGAGTTCTATAAATTAAATCATACTACTGCAATGGAGATATTGGGCAAACCATTTAACTTGCTTGAAAAAATGAATAAAACTGGCTACTCAACCTTTATGCTAAACCTTGGGGACTCATCACAGGCCTTTACTAGCACAGGTATTTCAGGCGATTCATATCTTACTCAATTATTGAATAAGTCTGAAGTTAAAGTGGGCGATTCTATTACAGTACCTTATCCAAGTGCAGTCTCTAGCGTGGGCATAAAAGGCGACTTAACGGTTACTTTTGAAGGTATTGAAGACATAACAGTACCTGCCGGCACTTACAAAGTGGTCAGAGTAAGCATCACTACTGATAATATACGTATGGAAATTCCCAACGTTAACTTGTCAGGGACTACAGACATGAGTTACAGTTTTCATAGAATATGGAACAATGCGACAAATCAAGTCAACAATGCAGGAAACAGTAACTTATCAACCATCAGCAATGAACTACACAATGCACTTAACCATGGACATGACCCTCAACCAACATACCAAGCCATAAAAAGCTTAGTAAAGCCTCTATACTATTTTTTATTAGATGTTTTAACCCAATAAGCGATTGAATTCTTTATCCCAGACTCATTTAGTATTTTTTACGTGCAGTAGTGGTATGTATTTTGTTTTCATAAGTGCTTAAAACAAAACCAGCCAAAATAGAGCTTCAGGAGACACAAAATTTGCCTCAAGTTTCAAAAGAATCAGCCAGCAAAGTCGTAGTAAACTACCTAAAAAAAGAGAAGAACACTGACAAAGTTGATGTAGCCATGATTGAAGAGAAAAACGACGGCTTCATCATTCGGGGAATCACGCCGATTGACTTGGAAGGGCACACGTGGGCAGAAAGATTCACTGTGCATGTGGATAAAAAGGGCAAGGTAAAAGCAACAGACTACGCACTACTCTAAATCA
>CAYSWL010000134.1:0-6256 GCA_964434745.1 uncultured Candidatus Bathyarchaeia archaeon
CAGTTATGATCCCAATTGCAGCATTAGGATTACTAGATCCTATGTGGGCAGCAGGGGCTATGGCTATAAGCAGCATAACTGTCGTCAGCAACTCAGCATTACTCAAGTTCACCAGATTAAAATTCGAAAAGTTTAACGCTTAAAAAAATGAAGTAACAGGAGGTGAAATTGAATGGCAAAAGATCCAGTATGTAATATGAATGTAGACGAAAAAACCGCGAAACTAAAATCTGAATATAACGGCAAAACTTACTACTTCTGCGCACCTTCATGCAAAAGCACATTTGACAAAAACCCAGAAAAATACGCTAAAAATTCAACTGGTGGTAGCGGAAGCTCCTGCGGCTGCGGTTGTGGCTGCCATTAAGCCCAAATAAAGGCAATATGCTGGTTAAAACCAGCCAACCATTTTTGTTTTAAATAATTATGTCTTTTTTAAACCTGGTAAGCACCCAGCACTGCATGTTCAGCAAATAAGTCTTCGCTGAAAGCACCTGTAAATTCAACTTTTTCGTTAATTACAATTTTTGGTACGCCCATCACAGCATATCTTTGGGCCATAGCAGGAAACTCTGTAGTGTCTATAACGTCAGCTCGGATGTAGTCACTTTCAACAGCTAGCTTGTGTGCAATAATTGCCGCAGCCGAGCAATGAGGACAGGTAAGGCTTACAAATACTTGGATATGAACAGGAGATCTGATGTCGGCAAGAATTGCTCTAGTTTTATCTGAAATATCAGTTTTTTCAGTAGATACTGCTACTATGGATTCTAATAGAGTTTGTAATTCGTAACCATAAGGAATCCCATATATTCTAACCCCATGATCTTTTTTGCCAATTATTGCCAACGCTGGAATTTTGTCTATACCCATTGCTTTTGCTTTGTCTACATCTGAAAGAAAGTCGTATATTTCAACGGTAATTTTGTCTGTTAAAGTTGCCAAGTCCTGCACCAACTGTCGGGTGTCAGAGCAAAAACGACATTCAAGCTCCTGTGTGAACATAACAATTTTCACGGGGTTAGCAAGTTTTTCAATAAATTCAGTTCGTATGGCTTCCTTTTTATCATCAGGCAACAAACTCATTTCAGAGTTACCTCCAAATAAAACACAGCAATTTTTAGACTGCTGCTTAAAATAACATTTCTCGTGCACACATATTATCTTTGTGAATACTGGAAAAATAATTAATATTGCTTGAAAAAACACCAGACAATCTTAGTACGAAACTGATATAAACTGCCGCTACAGAATTTTTCACACAATTTTATAGAATGAGTTGTCAGGTTATGAGTAAGAAAATGAACCAGCACCGAACACTGCTAAACATTGCTACATTGGAGATATAAGCTATGCCAAAAACTCTACATGCCCACGCTAAAATAATACAAGGAAATGAAATTGCCCTTGATAATAAAAGAGCACACGCCATAGTAGCACACCAAGCAAGTGAAGCTAGCCCTGGTCTAGGTCCTACCCCGTTGGAATTATGTCTTATGAGTCACGCTGGATGCTATGCCAATGTATGCGTTGCAGCAGCACAAAAAATGCGTTTGGACCTAAAAAGCTGTGAGATTATAACTCAAGCAACTAAATCTGATGAAACAGGCACTTTAAGTGAAGAAACATTGGACATAATTTTAGATATTGAAGCACCTATGGATAGGATTCAAAGACTTCACGAAGTTGTTATTAAAAATTGTCCTGTTGGCATAATATTTGAAAAAGCAGGCATAAAAATCATCTATAACCTGGAACTAAAAGGAAACAAGAACAAAACAGAAAGAAAAGAAATGGAGTAAGATAAACATGGAAAGACCAAAAGTTACCTTAGCAGATAACATCTACTGGGTCGGCGTAGTCGACTATAACATACGTGATTTTCACGGATACATAACAAAACGAGGAAGCACTTACAATGCCTATTTGATTCGTGACGAAAAAACTGCGCTAGTTGATACTGTAAAGTATATGTTTGGTGAAGAACTGTTACGAAATGTTTGCGGACTTGTTGACCCAGAAAAAATCGACTATATAATAATAAATCACGTTGAAATGGACCATTCAAGCAGTTTACCTATGATAGCTAAAATTTGTAAAAACGCCACTATCATAGCCTCTGAAAGGGGTAAAGATGCCATAATAGAGCATTATGGATCAAACTTTAATATCAAGACTGTAAAAACTGGCGATACGCTCAAACTTGGTTCTCGAACATTAACCTTCGTTGAAGCCCCAATGCTTCATTGGCCCGATAGTATGTTCACGTATATTGTTGAGGATAAAATTTTAATGCCCAATGATGCCTTTGGTCAACACCTAGCAACTGGTCAAAGGTTTGATGATGAAGTAGATGAACATATCCTCATGGAAGAAGCACAAACTTACTATGCTAACATACTCATGCTCTTAGGACCGCAAATTACACGTAAAATCCAAGAAGTCGTACAAATGGGAATACCAATTGACATGATAGCGCCTAGCCACGGCATAATATGGCGTAAAAGTCCGGGAAAAATCATTCAAGCATATTCAGATTGGGCAGCAGGAGTTACTAAAAAGAAGGTCGCCATAGTTTTTGACACCATGTGGGGTAGCACAGATAAGATGGCACGTGCCATAGCTGAAGGCGTAATAAGTGAAGGCGTAGAAGTTAAAATGCTCAAACTGCGTGCGTCAGATAATACTGAAGCAGCAACCGAAATCCTTGACTCCAAAGCAGTTATAGTAGGCTCCCCGACTCTTAACAATGGAATGTTTCCAACAATAGGTGCATTTTTAACCTACATGGCAGGCTTAAAACCAAAAAATAAGATTTGGAGCTTCTTTGGATCATTTGGCTGGGGAGGAGGAGCAATCAGAGCTATGACTGAAATGGCGCAAAAAGCAGGTTTTGAAGTTCAAGAACCAGGACTACAGGTAAAATATATACCTGAAAAAGAAGAATTGCAAAAATGCTTTGAACTAGGTAAACAAATAGCTCAAAAAGTCAAAGCATAATTCTTTTCTTTTTTATTTTTTTTAAATCTTAGAATTGTATGCCTTCTATTAGTTCAAACTTGCTAGGCATTTTTACGTCTTGCACCAAATTGACAAAATCTGCGCGGTCAGCAAGCTCTTGAGGAGTGTATCTGCCTGTCATGACCACAGTGGTTTCATTAGGTACATGATCAAGTAGATTAAGAACTTCTTCCGTTTTAACAAGTTTCCAGTACGCTGCTAGAGCTATTTCATCAAGCACCAATAAGTGGGGTTTTCTTTGATGCATAATCTGCTTGGCAAACCGTAAGCCTTCTTGTGCAAGCGATTTATCTTGATCAGTTATGCATTCGACCTTGAATTTTTTGTCTCCGAATTCTTCTGTTTTTTCCTCAGTACCTATCCAAGCTTTTCGCCCAAATTGGTATATTTCATAGTAGCCGCCAAGCTTGTCTTTTACAAGGACCTCACCGATATCTTCACGCCATTTGCAAAATTGTATAATTATCGCTTTTTTGTTATGACCCACGGTACGTAAGGCTAAGCCTAAGGCGTTAGTAGTTTTACCTCCGCCTCTTCCAAAATATAAATAGATATAACCCGTATCAATCACCATTTTTATTTATAACTAAGCTGGAAATGGGCAATTTTGTGTTGGGCAACCTCCTGCATATTCAGATTGCGCGGAAACAAAATGCCCATCTTTAGTTTTAATTTGTCCGATATAAAGAACCTGTTCAGGTTTGCTGCCATAACGAAATACGGTAACACCTTTACATTTTAATTGCCAAGCTAAATTGTAAATCTTCTCTACATCTTCAACTTTTGCGTCATTGGGCAAATTTACAGTTTTTGATACTGCATTATCAGTATACTTTTGGAAAACTGCTTGCATCTTGATATGCCATATAGGATCAATGTCTAAGGCGGTAACAAATATGCGTTTGACTTCATCGGGAATGTTTGCAATTTTTTGAACAGACCCTGTGCGCGCGATTTCTTCTAGAAGTTTAGCACTATAGAATCCGTGTTTTTTTGCTGCTTCTTCAAATAATGGATTAGTCTCAAAAAGTCTAGCTCCGCCTAAAACGTTACGCATGAAAGAGACTGCAAATAAAGGCTCTATTCCTGAGGAGCAACCGGCGATTATGCTTATTGTCCCAGTAGGAGCTATAGTTGTTACTGTTGCATTTCTAAAAGCAGGATATTTTTTTTCCCAAATGCTTCCTTTGAAATTAGTAAAGGACCCCCGTTTAGCTGCAATTTCGCAGGATTTCTTATGAGCTTCTTGGCGAATAAACGCCATTATTTGTTCTCCAAACTTAAGTGCTTTTTCAGAATCATAAGGAACCCCTAAAGTAATGAGCGTATCAGCAAAACCCATTACGCCTAAACCTATTTTCCGATTGGCTAAAGTAATATCGGAGGTTTCTTTCAACGGGTAAACGTTTGCATCAACAACATTATCTAGAAAGTGAACGGCATTACGAATAGTCTCTCTTAGTTTATCCCAGCTGAAAACTTGGTTCTGCACCATTTTTGAAAGATTAATTGAACCCAAATTACAGCTTTCATAAGGGAGCAATGGTTGCTCTCCGCAGTTATGTACACAAAAACCATTAGCATCAAACATGTTCACGCCTGGAATTACCGCATCGTATACTTCCTCTTCTGGTTCAGGAATTAATTCAGCAATGGTAGCAATAAAATGCTCTTTACAAGGTTTTCTTTTGTATGCTTTTATTGCTGTATCAAATTTGGCTTTTTTATCAGAGTTACTAAACCCGATTTTCCTGCTGAAACGCATAATGTTTTCTTTAGAGATAACTATATGGGGTTTAGAAAGCGAATCTTTGTATTTTGAGGTAGATAATATTGAAGAATTATTTTTTTGATTTACGTGAAGGGTTGAAAATATTCCAAAACGTAATAGCATACGTTGAATTGCTTTTAAAGTGTGAAAATTATTATGCGAAAATTTGACGCAAACACTTTTTGATTGTTTCACTACAATAGATCCACTAATGTCAAATAGGCCTCTTAATAGACCTATACAAAATTCTGAAGAACAAGCTTCAATATTTTCAGTAAAAACGTTTGTGTCTAACTTTAAATCAATGTTCTTTGAAAACTTATTTTTGCAACCATTAGGTATCCAGTGCTCGTTACGTTCTATTCCTTTTGGCCATTCAGAAAAAGCTGCTGCATTAGAATTATCTTTTCCATAAGAATTTATTTGATTGCTCATTGTTTTGGCGACACGATTTTTATTTCGTCTTAAAAGAAATTCTGTATTTCCTTTGAAGTTGCTTTCACTTATTAGTAAAGCAGTAAGATAACCTTCGCTTTCAGTATAATTTCCACCCCACGTTTCAACATTTATATGAGAATTCAAAGCCACATTATCTGTCGGTTTTAGAGTCTCTGCTGCGACCCATTCAGCTCTGACTCTATGTCTGTTTAATTTTGTTACTTTTAGTATGGGATGATTTTTAGTAAGTCGTAATTCAAAACCTTCTTTAGTTATTAATCTTAAAATTGGTTTAATACCTGTCGAAAAGAAACCTTCTTTTGATCCGGCCCATTTCTTGCCGTTTACAATTGCTACAAAAGATTTGCCGCATAAATCTCTGGCTTGGCGTGCACCGTCTTCTGTCATAATCCAAGTATCTGAGGTAATACAGGGATTTGTAGATTCAATTCTACCAATTTGGGGAGTTGGGTTGTGTCTGTTGATTTCATCTATAAAGATAACACCGGGGTCGCCACTTGCCCAAGCTGAATGTGCAATTAAGTTCCATATGGCTCTTGCGTTTACTTCTTTGACTTTTTGGTTATTTCGTGGATTAACCAACCAGTAGGTTCTGTCTTCGTTTAATGCGTCTAAAAACTCGTCAGTTATGGCAACTGACACGTTGAAATTAGAAAGCATAGAGGGATTTTGTTTAGCAGTAATGAAGTCCATAATATCAGGATGATCTACACGCAGTATGGCCATCATAGCACCTCTACGTTTTCCACCTGCTTTGATGACATCTGTTGCTGTATCAAAAATCCGCATAAAACTCACAGGTCCTGAGGCTACGCCTTTAGTTGATTTGACCACGTCACCGCGGGGTCGTAGGTTAGAAAAATCAAAACCAACGCCTCCTCCAGTTTGCTCTATAGTAGCCATATTCTTTAAAGTGTTAAAAATACTATCTAGTGAGTCTTCAACTGGCAAGACAAAACATGCTGAAAGTTGACCTATACTGGTACCTGCGTTAAATAACGTTGG
>CAYSWL010000135.1:0-6221 GCA_964434745.1 uncultured Candidatus Bathyarchaeia archaeon
CCTTTCCCGCGTTGGTTGTTTACGCCTTGCTCTAAAGAACGGCCGGTAATCAACACTACGGGTAACTTTTGAGTCACCATGATCTTCCAACCTTTATCAATTAAGATTAAGGGGTTGTATTTAAAATTAGGTTTATAAAACCCAAAAAAGCAAACATTAAAAAGCCCCGAAATGCGATGCAAAAAATAAAACCAATAATTACATTTACAACCATATTATAAGAAACAACACATATAAAAAATATAATTATCACAAATTAAGTTCAAATGAACAAAGTTCAACAGATCAAGCGTACTCAAGAAAATTCTTATTTTTTATAGTAAACTTGCTGCTAAGACAGAAACAGAATAGGAATTAATAGTTTGGATAAAATCAGCAAGCCACCATATAAAAAAGTTAGGAGTCTATTTGAGTTTACCTTGAGTAGCTTTGAAGCTAGCATTGTAGGTGCGTTTGTTATGATCGCCCACAACATAGGTTACTTTAGATGTAAAAGTTACTCCGCTTAGGCGCCTTAAATCTTTGGTAACGTCTTCTTCTGTGTCATCGAACCAACATAGTATATACTTGTCGTTTTCGCCCTCAGGAGATAAAAGATAATCGGCATCACCCATTAAGGTAAAGAAGTCTTCAAGGCTTCCGAACATGTTTGTGCCATCGGCTTGGGTAATAGTTACTCTTTTGGTTTTAATTACTGCAAATGGCTCAGTTTCCATGTCTGGATAACGTTCACGATATAAAGTTACTACAGGTTTTTTCCAAATTAAGTCAGGCAAAACAATCTCCTCAAAATTATAGAACCTATACCAGGTATATAATGTTAGAGCAAAGCAATCTTGGCTTTGAAATAATATTAAAAAATTAATAGAATAATTTTTTGAGTATATAATTTATGGTCGGTATCCACTAAGGGTGCATAAAGCTATAGTTGCTGCAGTTATGTCTGCAGTCGTGCCTGGATTATAGGCGTTGCCTGATTCTCGTAATTTCTTATCAAGAAGCATTGTCAACTCTGCACCTTTTTCGGAGTCTACACCACCTTTCTCAAGAATAGTTTTTGCGTCTAAGGAGATTTTTTTTGCGTTTTCTACACCGACTTTGCGAGCTATAAAAGTGTCTGGTTTTTCAGATAAAATTTTTAAAAAGGTGTTAACAATAGCAGTAGTCATTTTCTTTGTTAAAAACTGTTCTTTAAGGTAAGGAAAAGCTAAATCAAATGTTATTTGGTAGTTGTTAACAAATTCTGAGCAAATATCATCGTAGCTGGCGGCAATTTTGAAAACTTGATAAAGGGAGACGTTTTCTTCTAGCAAACGTTCTCTGGATTTCTCATTGTGTACATCTAAGTCAGGAGCATCATTAAGTCCACTAGGTTTAGCAATTGCTATAGATTCGTAGACGTAAAGTGCATCTTGAGCTGTAGTTGCCTCGGCAACATGTTTGAGATTCTTCTTTAATTGTTGTATGTCAATTTCGCCACATTCATTATTGTCTTTAAATCCAGACATTCCTGCGGCAACTGCCAAAGGGATAAACAGCATTATCGTGCCTAGAAGCGTGTTTCCACCTTTCTGCCAGACATTAATATTTGCAATACAATCACGAATAAGTTGGCCTACTCCAACCTTATTCATATCAAGCTTACCATCTGCTACGGCCATACCCTTGCAGGCAGCCGCCTCAAAAAAAGGAGAAGCAGCTACTGCTGAAGCTAAGAAATGTTCAACTCGTGTGCCTTCAAAGCCAACTGCAAAGTTGACGTTGCCAGGTTTATAGGTGCTAACTTCGAGCATTATGGCTAATTCTAGACATTTGGAAACATGTTTAGCTTTGTCACAATGGTGCATCTTTAAAAGCACACCTTAAGGGAGAGACAAAAAGAAGCTTTATTAACATTATGTAAAATGTACAAACACTTGAACCCTACTATACTATAGTTTGAAGGCTGTGAAACATGTTTATGCATGCCCGAGAAGGAGATTTAATAAAAACAACTGAAAACATCATATTTGATGTTAAGGGTCAAATTCATCCACCGAACAAAATTATTGCATTTCCACGCTATATACCTTCAAAGGCAGGCAATAGAGGCCAAGGCAGTAACTTATATAGTAAAGTTTACAATCTTGCCGAACGTTTCCAATATTTAAAAAATAAAGCACCTCAGTTGATTGTTGAAGACCCAGTTTTCGGTGATACATTATGCGAAGTTCCAGTTAATACCATAATTAAACGTTATGACCCCATAGCTAAGTTGCAGGAACTTCGTCAGGCTAGTGAACTACATGAGTTAGAGTATAAAGTAGTGCAGCTAGCTGAAACTCTAAAGGAAGAGGCAAATATTCCATGGAGCTGTATGGGAATTTCTGGTTCAGTTATGGCAGGGTTATTCACGTTACAATCAGACATTGACCCGCTAATATATGGTATAGAAAATAGCCAAAAGGCATACGCTGCTTTAAAGAGTCTACTTCAAGATGAGAAAGCACATTTTAAACCGTATACTTATCAAGAACTAAACACACTTTTTGGGTTCCGTTCGAAAGATACCATAATGAGTTTTGAAGATTTTGCACATGTCGAATCACGCAAGGCATTTCAAGGTATGTACCAAGGGGTAGACTTCTTTATCCGTTTTGTAAAAGATTGGAATGAAGTTACCGAAACCTATGGTGATGTGTACTATGAAAATGCAGGCTACTCAAAATTGACCGCTTTAGTTACCGATGATAAGGAAGCCTTGTTCACTCCTTGTAAATACAAGATTGAAAATGTTCAAGTTCTTGAAGGCACCAAGCTTCAGCACATATTAGAGGTTGTCTCATTCCGCGGCAGATTTTGTGAACAAGCTAAAGCAGGTGAAAAAGTGGTCGTACAAGGAAAAGTTGAGAAAGTTATAAATAAAAAACAAGGAAGGCAATATTACCGGGTTATAATCGGCAATAAGCCATCGGATTTTATGGCACTACAATAAACTTATTTCAGATAAGTTGAGATCAGCTACTTTTAGGACTTGATTGTAGTATCTTGGCCCGTAGGTTAGCACTAGCTGATAAGAGACGCCATCTTTAGTTTTTAATTCTTCTAGGTTAGCGTTTATGATAACTGTTTCGTCACGCTTTGCTTGAAGACGAAATTCCTCCATATAAGAAACTAGTCTAGTAGCTTCCATGCCTTTCTTAGAGCCTTTAATTAATTCAAGAGGCTCAATGCCATATACGGAAGGAATGAATGGTGCATCGGTGTCATCTGTTATTCGGGCTTTAATTTTTACAAGATCTTTTCGAGTTACTTTGATTTTTGAGTCGTATTCGTTGGTAATTTCATTCCAGTTTTTCACTGGTTCAAATTCAGCTTTGATTACTCTTCCACTATCATGATGGTCATCATACACAGCATAGATTAGTTTGCGTTTTTGGTGCCAAACATACTCTTTGGGAGTGATTTCTTTATAGCGCCATTTTTTGTTTCGAATAGGTTCATCGGTATCAAATTCGTTTCGAAAACCTGATAATCCATCAGAATATAGGGCACTAAGAGTTTCTTGTACTTTAGCAAGTTGAGATTTGCCATAGACAAGTAAATCAATATCAGAGTAATCAGGATGGTCAAAGCCATAAAGCATTGAACCAAAGACTCCAAAATCCTTGACATCTAATCCTGCTTCTTTCTGTACTTTGGCTTGAACTCTTTTCATAGCGTTACGCAGTTTGTCAGCATTCTTTTCTTTTAAGAGAACCTTTAGGCGTTTCTGTGGTATGTAAACTTCTGCAATGTCGTTTTTATTTATACCCACAATGTTGGTTTTTAGCATTTTATTTGGTACAAGATATTGAGGGTATTTCGATGAAACAAATTTCCATCCCTGATCGTCATAGAATTTATAGAATATTCGGTCATTGCCGGCGCCATTCCTTATTGCTCTTGGGTCTTTGGAGTGAAATATTTTTGCTGATCCATATTCAGCGTCACAGAAGTAGACGCCTTTTGGATGATTATTACCGAGAACTCTGAGGATAATGCCTTCTTTAGTAACTATTCCATCGCGGTCTCGTAGTTTTACATTGGCCATATTTGTTCTTCCTCTGTAGTTGCAGTGCCTACAACGACCTGATAGTAAACCTCGCCGGTTTTAGTGGAAGTTACTTGTTCAAGTGTGCCTGAAACTTTGACGCGGTCACCTTTTCGGGCTACATTGCGGTAACAACCAATGTTGGAAACTACACAACGTGGCAGCTTCTCTTTAGCAAGTTCTGAATCTTGATCCAGCGCTTTATAGTCAGATATATAATACGTCGCTGGTCTGAAGATAGCTTCATCGTCGCCGCTGACGGTACATTCAAAACGTAGCGGAGCAATTGAAGCAAAGTTGTAGTCGCCATATTTGGCGGAGACTTCTTCAGGTTTGCGGGCAGCAGTATACATCCATATCTTATCTAAATACTTACCTTTAAATTTCCGTGCCCTATCCAAGCGATTCCCAAAGATATAGCGCAAAGTACCTTTGTTAACAAGTTGATCTATGGTAGCTTCAACAATTCGAAAATTTGATATACCATAAACGACAAAGTCAATATCGCTTAATTCACTGTGCATATTCAAAGCTATAGACCCGTGGATTCCAAAATCGTCTAAGCTAACACCTGATTCTTTACTTAACATATCAACAAGGTCAAGAGCCATTTTTTGTACACGATCAAGATTTTCTATTTTACGCAAAGCAACTAGGCGTTCTTTGGGAACGAACACTTTTTCAATACGATCAATTGGTGCACTAATAAGTTCTTTTTTACGGTATGGACAGAAGTATAGGTATTCAGGAAAGTTTTTGCGGAAAGCTTCTATAAAGATTTTGTAATTCTCAGCAGTATAGAGTTTTTCCGCCCGGAAAAGCTTCTTATCACCATATGTCCACGTACGTTCTAGCATTTCGACATTAAAGTGCACTTGATATTCTGCGGGGATATATTTTAGAAAAGCGAAAACTCGCTTTTCAGGATGCTCGTAACCGAGCGTGTTGAATATGAAGCCTTCTTTGGTAACGAAGGTGTCGCCGTCAGAAGGAATCCAATTAATTGTGGAAGACGTGTTAAAGCACCGCGATATGAAATCAAATTGATTATTAAAAAAGTTATTGCACATCCTTTAAGAAGAAAAACCAACCAAATAGTCGAGAAAAAAGCTTAGTGGCTAGCAAAAATACTAATTAGTTTAGAGCATAATTTTATTTTGATGCTTTATGAAAATTGTTAAAGTAGGAGACAGTGCGGCTTTCCAGAATCCTCATTGTGTAGAAGCGAAAAAACTCTGTGATATGGCCGGGGCCTCAGTTACAGTTATGAATCTTTCACCAGGGCAGTCACTAAAGAAACATACAACGCCAGTTGACGTATTCTTCTACATACTTGAAGGTAAAGGTGAGGTAGAAATAGGTGAAGAAACTCAAGTAGTTGAAAAAGATACCCTGATTGAAAGCCCAAAGGATATACCCCATCTGCTACGTAATACCGGTCAAGAGCCGTTTAGATTTCTAGTTGTTAAACTTAAATAGTGCACTATCTAACAACTATTTTTATTTTTTAGTAAAAAATTAAGTGACATGAATAACCATTTAATCAACGCATAGTAAAAAGAACTTATCGAACAGAATATTGAGCTATTATCAATTGTAAAAATCAGTAAGGCGTGCCAATGCATAGAAGACGAGACAGAAAATATCTGCAATATTCTGAAACCACTTAAAACATGAGTAAAAAATTACCTATTTTTGTAATATCACTCAGAATAGAGGGTTTTAAGGCTTGTATTAATCAGTGTATTAGAACTGTCATTGTTAAATGCGAAAGGACAGCCACAATTTTTAAATTGTGAGCGATTGATTTGTGGGTTAGGGTTAACGAATTGAACGAACATTTACAGCCTTATGTAGTATTCCTTCCATTAGAAGAAAAAAATAAGGTACTCAGTGCCATTTTTGGTTCCAAAGCGGCTGTAGACATACTGCATTTTTCCCTTGAGCAAGGGGTAGCTAAGAATATCTACCAAAAGGATCTTGTTAAAAAACTCAATTTCTCAAATAAAACCATAATAGGGAATCTTAAAACGCTCACTAAGCTGGGGGTTTTAGATGAAGACATGGAGAAAAACGAGAAGGAAGGGAGAATTATTTGGGTAAAGGCGTATCGTTTAACGAATCTGGGCAAATGGTTTGCTTTGCTGCT
>CAYSWL010000136.1:0-6192 GCA_964434745.1 uncultured Candidatus Bathyarchaeia archaeon
CTGTATTAGTTGTTTTCAAGCAGTGTACACCATCTTTAAATTCTGAAAGACGAACATCGTGAACATTCATTAAGATTGGCTTTCCACAATTTAGTGCTCTATGTGCAGACGCACTAGAAGAATATAATCCAAAGACATATTGGTGGTTAACTGCAACAATATCCGAAGCAGACAGAAACATAGATAAATCTTCCTCATTCAAAAATTCGCCTGTAAACAATACTTTATCTTTGAGATTCAAATTAAAAGCAGTTTTGAAACACGCTAACAAATGTTCTTTATGAATCTTTGGGGCTAATGGGTGTAATGAACCTGCCAAAACTAATAAGGCGTTAGGTATTTTTTCTAAGATTTCAGGCATAGCTTCAATGAGTGGCAACATCCCTTTGTCATAACCATAAAATCCCGTTTGAGTTATTATGTAAGCATCTTCTGGAAGTTTTAAAATCTTTCGGGCAGTTTTAGTTTCAGTTGGTTCAAATATAGTTGTACCAAGAGGAATGATTGTTGACTCTGCTGTTGGTTCCCATTTTTTTAGTTCTTGTTGCATAAGTTTGTTTGTAACTATGAAATGTGAGTTACATTTTTTATACCAATCATTTTTATAATTAGCGTCAAACTGTGGAACATTATGCAGAGTTATTACAGTCTTTATTCCATTTTCGTGTAGCTTATCTAACATCTTTAAAAAGTTACCTGTATCGTCAAACATTTTTTCATTGTACATTGCCGACTCATGTTGAATACTTACTACATCAGGCATCCTAAAAAGTATGTCAGAAATCAAACCAGTATAATCTTTATTTCTATTCCAGTTTCTTGTATAGTCTAATTTTGGTTCATTATATATAGGTGTATCTTCTACTTTAACATGTAATTCTTCGGCATTAGTTTTTAAATCCACTAATTGAGAAAGTGGATAAGCTAATTCTTCATAGTACTTTCCAACACCACAAGGGCATCGGAAAGTTGATATTGCATCTACTTTTATTTTACTCATTTCACTCACAAGTTTTTAACTATATTTTGGTTCCCAGTCCAACACACTTTTAGCTAACCAGTTGTCGCCAACAAGAACATCTATTTCAGTTGGTCGTTTCATAGTTCTACCCCAGATTATTTCTCCTTTCCAATCCAGAATCTTTGCAATTTTTTCAGCCAATTCTTTTATAGAAGTCATTTTTCCAGTACAAAAATTGACTGTACTTAATAGCTCGTCAGATTTTAATAAACTCATATAACCCGAAACGTGGTCCTTTATGTACAATAAATCTCTGATTGGTTCAGGGTTCCCCATAGTTATTTCTTTGTCGTGCGTTAACATATTCCAGATTATTCGTTCTGTTACGAAATTGAAATTCTCTGTTCTTCCATAAGTATTAAACGGTCTGACAGTACAAGCAGGAAAATTATAGGCTTCTCTTAAATAGTTAAGATAATTAAATGCCGCAACTTTAGAAATAGCGTAAGGCTGATTAGGTTTTAATACATCATGTTCATTTAAAGGTTGTAATGTTTCCATAGCACTATTTCCATACATTTCGGAAGTTCCTGCGAATATGAATTTTTCAAGGTTTGGATTGTTTAAATTAGCATCGGCTAAATTCATTGTACCTAGTGTGTTGATTTCAAAGACTTCCTGAGAATGTCCAAAGCTCTGTTGTACTGGACTTATGGCGCCTAAATGAACTACTATTTCTGGGCTAATATCTTTGATTAATTTTTTAATCAACAAAGAATCCCTCAGGTCGCCATATACAACATTTACTTCTTTTGGATATTTGGGGGTTCTATTTGATACATAACGCGTTAAAGCGTATATGTCATAGTTTTCTTTTATCAGTTCAGGTATCAAGTTGCTTCCAACAAATCCTGAACCACCTGTCAAAAATACTCTTTTCATTTTAACATCTCCGAATTACAATTTTCATTACTACTCAATATTTGTTCTCCATTATCACAGTTATGATAAGCAGAACTCTGTCCACATTTGGGGCACTTAAAAATAAAATTGTAGGTTAAATTGCTGATTACTTCCCCAACTATAGTATAGCAATATGTGCACTTAATCTTCATTTAGAAATCACCTTTACTTCAGGGCAGGGAATTATGAATTTTCCACCGCTCTCTAAGAAATCTTTTTCTTTATTCAAGATTTCTTTTGTATAGTTCCAAGGGAATATCAAAGCGTAATCAGGCATATCTTTATGGAAAACATCTGGTGAAACTATTGGTATATATTTTCCAGGAGAAAATTTGCCTTGTTTTGCAGGTGTTGTATCTATGATATAATCCAAAGTTTCAGGTCCAATATTTGCATAGTTAGTTAAGACAGAAGCTTTGGCTGGGCAACCATATCCAACTATTTTCATTTTGTCTTCCTTTAAACGAGCTAATAACCCTCTTAATTCCCATACGTTTTCATCTACTCTTTGTTTGAAATCTTTGAAAGTTTCAGCCTCATATATTTTCTTTGTAAGTTCTTCATTGGAAAGTTTAAAGAACCCTTTTCCAGACCTAGCGTAGCTTCCAAAATAAACCCTCAGCGAACCACCTTGTGTTGTAAGTTCTTCAATCTTAAATATGTTTAAATCAAATTTACAACCTAATATATTTAGTGGCGATATGTTAAAGTAGCTAAGGTGTTCGTGATAAATATTTGTCCATTCCAGATTTTTTATCAACCGCAAACCATGCTGAACTTCTACTATGAAAACTCCGCCATAATCTAATAGATATTTTACGCCTGCCATGAAATCATAAAGGTTATCTAAGTGTGCAAATACGTTAGAAGCAGTTATAACTTTTGCTTTTCCATGATTTTCTACGATTGTTCTAGCCAGAGATGAACTGAAAAAATGTGGATAAGGAGTAACTTTTTCTGATAAAGATTTTATGGCGTGAATCCTAGAAGGCTCTACATTTATTCTAGTATCTGGAATAGAATACGAATTTAGAAAAGTTCCATCATTTCCGCCTATATCTACTACAACATCAGTAGGTTTTAATTTGAATTCTTCCTCTATACTTTGTGCATATTTTTTAAAGTGGTATAACATAGTTTGAGAAGATTTACCTGTATAATAAGTATAATCTCCGAATAATAGGTTAGGGTCTACTACATCACAAAGCTGAATCAGACCACAATCTTTACACAAATAAGCTTTAAGTGGAAATAATTTTTCTGTGCAAAATTCATATTTAGAAGATATAAGTTTGTTTGGCGCAGGTTGCATTCCTAAATCTAAAAATTCATAAAGATTTTTGCTTCCACAAACCCTGCAAGTTGTATATGTTATCAAGCTCATTTTGGCGCCCTCTTGTTACATAAAGAAATTAGTTCTATTTCTGGGTTAAGGGGGCTAGGTTTTTTATTCGCTAAACCTGCAATACTATCCCATGTTTCAGGCTTGTCGAATTTTTCGCACAATTCATCTATTGTGCCTTCATCATCGTCTCCAATACAGGAAAATGACACAGTTGAATAAGATAAAACTTCCCAGGGATATCTATTAGTAAAAGGTCCAAAGAATATTGTTTTAGTTTCGTTGAATATACTTTTATAAGTTTCAAAATCCAGTTGGTTATTTAGTTTAACGACATTCAAATCTATTGGCTTTTCCTCATCATTAGTAGCGTTTTTCAGATTTAACGGTTTGCAGTTATAATAGCTTATATTAATCATTTCTAATACCTATATAATATATATTCTTTCTTGCGCTATTAATAAATATTTCTATTTCTTTTTTACTGAACGGTTTTACTGTTTCGTACTCGGAACTAAGATATTTTTTATTTGGCAAAAAGTTCTGAAAATACCAACGTTTTGCGTATTTAATATATTCACTCATTTCTTGTATTATTTCAGGTGTGTGAAGCCCAGGAATCAAAGTAGTTCTGAACTCATAATCCACGTGCTCTTTTAAAACTTGTTCAAAAGTTTTGCTTAGGCTAATCTTATCTTCCATACTGAAATTTCTGCCAATAGCTTTCTCATATTGGCTTGGTATAAATTTGAAATCCACAGCTATATAGTCTATAAGTTTTTTCTCTATTAATTCAGTTACCATTTCATAGTTTGTTCCATTTGTATCTAGTTTAACCAACAGCCCTTCTTCGTGTAATCTTCCACAAAGGTCAGGTAAATCAGAGTTCAGAGTTGGCTCCCCACCTGTTATGCAAACAGCCTCTACATAGTTTGTTCTTTCGTTTAATTCTCTTATTCGGGGGAGGATTTGCTTTTCAAGATTAAAGTCTTTACGAACCCTGTTTTCGACTAAATCTTTATTGAAACACCAGGGGCATTTAAAATTACAAAGAGGGAGAAAAAGTACAGAGCAAACTTTGCCTGTATAGTTCACAAAATCTACTGGCTCAAATCCAACTATTCTCATAGTTCCTTCCACAATCTTGTTTTAAATTCTGCTTGTTTTGCTCTATTCCATGCCGATACTGGAGTGAAATAACCAACTACTCTAGTTATGAAATCAACTTTGTCAGTACTGCAAACTGGGCATTTCTTGTAAAGACCTGTCGTATTATGATTGTTTTCACAAACTGTAAACCCGCAGTTAAAAGCGAACTGTCTTAATTTAGATGAAGCCAGCAGTTTATTAGTGAAATTATATAGAGTTTCTTTATCAGGTTTGCTATCTAAGTTTATGTGTGATATGCTTCCACCTGTACATCCTTGCTGAAGTTCACCTTCTATTTCAATACGCTTTAGAATATCTACATCATAAGATAGAGGCACAAACTGAGAATCATAATAGTCATAGTTTCCATTAACCATAATCTTATCTTTTTGTGCTAAAGTTCCAGAGGCCGATTCCGCAGGCACTTCTTCTATATTGTACATACAACCATCCTCTTCGCTAAACTTTACTGTCTCTTCCTTCATAACTTCTAAGATTCTTTTGGCAAACTCAAGACCTGATTTTTCTGTTACTTTCATTCCTAATATTTCCAAGCAATTAGCTAAACCTATAAATCCTATAGTACTGAAAAAGTTACGCTTTAGATTCAAATAGCCTTTTTGGAAGAAGTAATGATATTTAATCCTGCGCTTTTGTAATATTTCTTCACGGTGAATCTTTAATAAATTACGAGCGTAGCCCATATTTTCTCTAAGTTTCTCAAAGAATACGTCCTCATTTTTGTTATTATATGCTAATCTTGGCAAGTTAATAGTACAAACTCCGTGGCTTCCTATTTGTAAGAACGACCCGAAGGTGTTATTGATGCTCAGGTTTAAAAGTTTTGAAACATCTATGGATAATCTACAACACATACTCAATGAACTCAAGTCTGTCTGCATATTATTAAAGATATTCAAATAACATAATTCTGTATTGTCATATAAAATTTCTTTCCAAATATCTTCATACTCTTTTTGGAATGATGGGTCGGCTACTAGAGTTGTTATTGGGAATCTATAAGGTAACCCAACTGGTTCTCCTTTGTACAACTGCCCTTTAGACATAAATTTAGCATACACAGACTGGTTTTTCATAATCTCGTCCATTAAATCGTCAATCTTTAAATCGTTTCCCCACATATAACCTTTCATTGTATAACGCATTGTATCAGGGCTGGAAATAGAAACATTCACAAACGGGCTTTGTACTGCGTATCTGATTTCATCGGATATTCCATGAATCAAATTCTGGAAATCATTTTCTCTTTCCTTATCTGTATATCCTGGAGTTATATAAGTATAATAGGAATAATTCTGTATGAAATCGGTTAGGGCTGTTGCTCCTGCAAAATGGTTGGAAGCTATTTGAACAAATCTTATCGCTTGGTTAACAAAACTTGTTGGTCTTTTAGGCGGAGAAGATGTCAAACTTCCAAAATCTAAACCCTCGGATAATAAAGGATAAGTCGACAAGCCTATACAATAAGGCAGAGAAGTCAAAGATAGATTGTGGTAATATATATCACCCTCAATTATCTTGTTGACTAAATTTTCACCATTAACGCCCATTTTATTTCCGTACTTTCTGAATAAATATAATGCCGAAAGTTTATTTGTTGGTGTAACAACTTCTGCCACATAATTACAAAAACTCTTTTTAGCTTCTCCCGCGTTTCCAACGTTTGCGTTAGCGTTGGCAGTAACTTCTTCCAGAGGTTTTGACCAATAATTTTTAGCAAAGTCGAAGGGGTTGATTCTAGTTATACCATCTATAT
>CAYSWL010000137.1:0-6153 GCA_964434745.1 uncultured Candidatus Bathyarchaeia archaeon
ACCCCTTCAATTTCACTGGCAAACCTTGCACTTCTAATACCAGTTCCTGTTAGAGGTTCACAAATAGTAATTTTATGTTTAATCATACGCTGGTAAGCTTGGAATGCAATAACGGTCAAGTCACGATTAAACTCCATAACAGGGTTGTAGAAAACAGGGGCACGACTGGGCGCATAATCGGATGGTTTAACTCCATAGGCATCTAGCTTGGGAGCTAAAATTTCTATTTTTCCTTCTTTAATTAGTTCAGTTGGAAAATTTGCTTCGAAAGTCGCATCAGTCATTTCAAATTACGCCAAGCAATACGGTTTTTTGTGTTGAAAAGAAATTTATGAACATATTAGACTTCTGGTTTAAGTAAGGAAAAGTATATTGGAAAAAAAGGTATTTATCGTAACAGGCAACAGAGATAGGTAAGACAACAGCGTTGCCAAATATTGTGAATGTTTTTAGAAGCTAAAAATATTGCACAGAGAAAATTAAGTAGTGAGGTTTGCAATGTCGATATCCGTGTGATATGAAATAATCAACTTAACAACTGGGAACCAAAGATGGGTGGCGCAGTTTGTCGGATAGGTAGACCTCAATCAAGCAAGTATTGGGTTAACTTCGAATTAAAAATAGCATGTATAAAAGCAATTGAGAAGTATGTGAAATTTATGATTAAATTACAAGTGATTAGATTGATTAATGGAGAATATTTTTAGAAGACCCAAAGCTGTAAGACAAAAAGCACTTTTAAGCAATAAACCGATCATAACAATTGATAACTGAGAAAGTTGATAAAAGGATACTATGAAGTAATAAGTCAAATTTATATCGAAATACTTTATTTGAAATCTCAAAGCAGAGAAAAATATTGAAGAAAGAATGTTGAGAACCATAGGATTAAAAGTACAGCGATAGCAGAAGTTCAAACAAATATTATGTCTTGAAAATGTTGGTCATTATTGTTAGTCACATAGTATTATTATTGTTAGTGCGTTTTAGCTTTTAGGTAGTTTTATGAATAATATTGTTCCAGTTTCTGACGAGAATGCAAAATTATGCATTTGCCCTGCCTGTCCGACCTATAAAAAATCGGGTTTGTCTAGCGACTTGTTCTGTGGAAGGGGAAAAGTTTCTGAGAAAATTGAACAGAATGGCTGCATATGTCTAAAATGCGAAATTTATACGAAATATCAACTAAATCAGCTTTATTATTGCATAAAAGGAAAATCTGGTGAGTTTAAATAAAATATTGAACATATTTTTGAGTCAAATCATTTCTTAAAACTAATTTTTATCAAATGCGGTTTTATATGAGCTTCTGAAAAGTCCTCTTGAGGTAGACAATGTAGGGCATACTATCTAAAGCATTGATAGGTAGTTAGCTTTTTTCTTTCCCCAACGAATTGGCATTTTTCTAAAGCGATTTATCCACAAGTGCGTACGTTCAGCAATTCTAATGTTTTGAACAATAGGTTAGATAATTAGTTGATTTTGCTCTCTAACCTATTTAACATTGCACCTGTTGCGCATACTCTAGACAACATAACCAAAAGCAGACTGTAAAAAACGCACCTCTAAGCATCCATAACCTTTATCGGTTTCAAAATGCTACAAACCAAACACTTTACACTTAGCCACATAGCCACCACACCAACAAAACTATCTTTTAACTAGCACAACATCACGCATTAGCTACATAAAACACTAAGCCAACAAGCACACCAGTACCCCTAACTAACAAGCTATTGTTTTGTTCGGCTTTTAAATCAATCAACCAGTTTTAGCTTTCGTATCTTAGCCTCACCTCACCGCTCAAAGAAGCCTTAATTATTGCTTCATCAAGTACAAGATAACCCCAGTATGCTTCTATGCTCATCAAACCATAAAAGAGCACTTGGCAAACCGCAAAATGATGTATAAAACCTCAAGCAAAAAACCATAAAAAATAAACCAACAAAAACAACTAAAGTCAGCTACAAAAAATCACTTTTCAGATAGGCTCATAATTAATTTAATTGAATTAGGAGTTACATAGTAGACATAAAATCCAATTAAAATGGAGCTAAAAATTAACTGATAAATCGCAAAAAACATCTTGTTCGATACAAAAATATGCACCTCCATAATCAACACAACCCAACTGCCTAACCCCTAGATAATAAATTGTATGAACAAAATTTGCAGAAGCTAATTTTCCAAGATATGGGATTTAATAAAATAAGGTTAGATCCAGCTAATTTTTATTTCATTTACGGATTTGAAACGTGGATCATCGGTAAGGCAGGTTGCTTTTAGTACCTGTGCTGTTGCTGCAATTATACTTTCAGCCATGCCGATATGGTATTTATGTCTAAGTTGAGCACTGCTTTTGGCAATTTCTGCGTCAACTTTTATTACCTTGAAATCTTTTTCGAGCAAGCTTGCGCGCATGGTTGCTGTCTCTTGGCCTTCCTGCTCAAGGGTTAGCCAGTATATCTCATGAAGAACAATAGCCGAGATAAAACGTTCTTTGGCTTTACGGATTGCCTCACGTGTTTTCTTTAGCCTAGCGGCTTCTATACTATAGTAGTGTTCGATAAAGAACCGGGTGTCATACACCGTTTTAGGCATCTAAGTCCCTTATTTTTGATAGGAGCAACTTCATTTCTTCAGGCGTAGCGAACTTGGCGCCTGAACCAGCGAGATCAAGTGTGGATTTTTTTGGTCTTAGAAGGATACCATCTGCTGTATCTAGGACTTGAAGTCGGGTTCCTTCTTCAATGTTGTATTTTTCACGTAATTTTATTGGTATAGTTGTTTGACCTTTACGTGTTACGATAACTTCATCATCCATACTTGCTCACAGTACTACCAGTACATCGGTACTACATATAAGCTTTACAGTACCATAAGTATGTACTACCCATCACAAGTACTACTTATCAACTGACAATGACCAAAAATTAAGCCCAAACAGAGAAAAAGAGCCAACAAGCAGAATAGGCAAAAATTTTTAAAGTAAAAATATATAAATCAGCATAAAAAGAAAATAACGAAAGATAACTAAATTAATCTATAAAATGATGTAAAATTGTCCATAATTGTTGCTTGTTGTAGTGTATATACAGTCACAAACGCTTAATAATTTTTTTTGGCATGGATAGTTTGTGTCCTGAAGCCATCAAACGTTGCATCGAAAGTTTGGCGGGTCAGGAGTTAACGAACACGCGGAAAAAGTGTCCCCTCATTCCCCAGTAAGGTTCCTTTTCAGGTCCGCGCTAAGTTAACAAACCTAGATCCGTCAATCCCTAATTTTAGGTCCTGAATAATATTTTATTAGATAATTTATAATTTAAACTTTTTTACAACCTACCAGGCAAAATAAACTAAAAAATCAGACAAATAGAACATCAGTATGACAAAATTGCAGCTCAATTAACAGTACGTATAATGCAAGTTTGAATAAAACATATTTTTAATAATTAATTAGAGGTGTGCACAATTCGTTTTTGTGTATTTTTTGGTGATTGTTCTTTTTTAAGCAAAAATTGGGGTTGACAAAAGAAATCAAAAAATTGCTAAAAACAAGAATAATGCACACCCCTCAATTAATGAAAAAGTTACTTTTTTCGTAAATAAGAAATTTTGCAATTATGATGTAAATAGTATATTATTTGTCGTAATTAATTTTGGAAATACAGTTTTTATGCTTTTTAAAATTATCCATAAAATAAGAGGTTAACTGAGTATGTAATTATTTTAATGAATGTGCCATGTTGTAAATTAGAACATTGCATAATAGAAAATAGATAATACATCTTTGTTCAAATTCAGTCTAAAAAATTATGACAGCACTACAGAAAGAAACGTTTTACGTTATTAATATTTTGTAAGTACTAATTAGGTGCATTTAGCTTTTAAAGATTCAAAGTTAAGCCCATATTTAGTTCGGCCCACAGAACTAATGATGCAATAATAACTTCCACAATTGACAATATTGCACCTATTTTTAGATAATCTTTAAGACTTATATGGACCCCTTTGCGGCGCATTGTTTCTAGCCACATCAAAATAGCCAAAGAGCCAAGCGGAAAGAAATGTGGACCTAAATTATTTCCGATAACATTACTGAAGATTAAACCGGTCGCTGCCGAACCGCTAATCCCTGCAACTGCAACAGCTTGTTCAATAGAAAAAAGACCTAAAATTGTCATAGGCCAATTGTTCATAAAACTTGCACCAATGGTAATGATTATGCTTGGAATGAACACACTAAGAATTGAAGGCAACGTGTTTGCAGCCAATAGTATGGAAGATAAAAATTCAACTACACCTGCTGTTTCTAGACCTTGGACTACAATGAAAATGCAAAGCATAAATAAAATTATGTCCCAGTTAATTTGACGTACTATATGCTTAAAGCGCTTATCTTTATTGTCCACAGTGACTGATTTTTGTGTTAATCCAAAAACAAGAATTAGAAATACTGCACCAGACAAAATTATTAATGATACAGGAAGTCTAGCCAACGAAGCAAATACGTAACTCACATCAATAGCTATTAACACTACAAAACAGATTTTTAATAGTCTTGAAGAAATAGGAGACGGATAATCCATCAAAACATCAACTGTTGAAGTATCAAATATTTTGGGGATTTTTTTTCGGAATAAAAAATAGACCAATAGGATACTGCTGGATATAGTAGCTAACGCGATGGGACCCATAAATATTAAATGATCAATAAAGGAATAATGGAAAAAGTCAGCGCTTAAAATGTTAATAGGATTACTTGTTATTAGAGGCATTGCAGCTGTATCAGCTATTAGACCTGCTGAAAAAAGGTAAGCCATTCTACCCTTGGCACCAATTTTAAGTTGCATGACAATTTCAAGCACGATAGGAGTTAAGATCAAAACAGCACTATCGTTAGCAAATAAAATACTCACTAAAGCAGTTAGCAAAGATACATAGAAATAAAGCCTTAAGCCACTACCTTTTGCTAGCTTCACTACTTGTAAGGCAGACCATTTAAAGAAGCCCATTGTATCGAGTGTAATTGATAAAGCTACAATTCCAATAAACGCTAAAGCAGCATCCCAGATATCTAAAAAAGAATTTACAGCCTGACCGATAGTAACTGTTCCGAGGAGAAGAGAGAATAATGCGCCAATTCCAGCTGCGTAACCTAAACGTATGCCTCTTGGACGCTTAATCATTAAAAAAATTGTTCCTGCGAATACTGCTAAAGATACTAACGAGATATATTCTACCACTAAGGTCCCTGAAGCCTTGCTTAAGCAACCGCTACAGTCGAGTATAAAAGATTAACTCGGTTAACAAGCAAATATACCAACAAAATATTTAAAATACATACTAAGAAATTAGAAGTTATAAGAAAATAAAGAAAGAAAGCAGATTTGTTTTACTGCTTGGGGTTTTGGGGTCTTAATGAACGCACGGATGCGCCTGCACGCCAGAGTTCGGAGTTACCCATCTCTTTAAGCTCATCTGAGAGCTTCTTGCGATAATTGGGTTCTGTGCTTTTCTCTAAAACTATGCGGGTTTCTTCTCCTGAGACTACTAATTCATATAATGATTCAAAGAGAGGTTTTGTACATTCACGGAAACGGTTTCTCCATCTCAATGCACCGATGCGTGCGGTTTCACTGCAGTTGTTGTACATCCAGTCCATGCCGTTTTCGTCAACAAGACGAATTAGACTTTGTGTGAGTTCTTCAACGGTTTCGTTAAAAGCTTCGCTTGGACTGTGCCCGTGTTCGCGCAGTGTAGCATACTGAGCTTCCATCATACCTGCTAAAGCACCCATTAAGATTCCACGCTCACCAGTAAGGTCGCTGAATACTTCTTTCTCGAATGTTGTGGGAAATAGGTAACCTGAACCTATTGCAATACCTATTGCTTTAGTTCTGTTTTCGGCTCTTCCAGTATAATCTTGGTGGACTGCAAAACTACTATTAATACCACTACCAGCAACAAAGTTACGTCTAACTGAATTGCCAGAACCCTTAGGAGCTACTAGAATTACATCGATATTTTTTGGTGGAATGACACCAGTCATGTTTCCGTAAACGATGCTGAAGCCGTGAGAGAAGTATAGTGCATCGCCTTCCTTAAAGAAGTCTTTAATTTTTGGCCAGACTGCTTTTTGTCCTGAATCAG
>CAYSWL010000138.1:0-6130 GCA_964434745.1 uncultured Candidatus Bathyarchaeia archaeon
TGTCAAGGTAGAGTAAAGTATTTTTCTTCATGAAAAAAGTATATGTTAAATCAAAAATATGAATACATATGTACATATGTAAATTGATTTTTAAAAGGAAAAAGGGCACAAATAAAAACAGAAATAACTAACCTCGATGCTTGTGCAAAGTTTTTAATTGGAAAAAAAGAATTGGGTATTGAGTGTGATCTTGGGTGGAAGCTGAAAGTTCCAACAAGAAGTTTGAGTGTAGTGTTTGCGGCAAAAAAATTTCCCAGGACGAATATAGATTATGCTGGTTTGTATTTGGAGAGCTGGGATAACAAGTTAACAGAAAAAGCTGATAGAATATTTTACGAATTAAGATAAGTCATTTTTTTATTTATAGCTTTAAGCAACTTTATTTTGTTGTTACCCATTTTTTAATTCCCTCTTGGAAAGACTCCTTTAGTTCTTTTGAATTTACATTAGCTTTTTTAATAGCAATTTCTAGTAGCATAAAAACTTCCTGCAGAACCTGCTCATACATCTTTGGGCTTCGGCTGAATACTGGATGTGTAGGGTTTACTTGTACCCTTTTTTTGGATTCGTCTATTAAAACTGGATAATCCCACAAATTATAATTCTTAGAGAATATGTATTCTTCCCCTATTTCATTCCGGATAATATTCTCAAAAATTTTATCATACTTTTCTTCTTTTAACTGTTTTCTTTTCTCTTTTCCACCAAAGTAATATTCCTTTAGAGCATAAGAAAATACAACCTCGTTGAGAAATTTATGAAGATATTTTTGAAATGCGATATATTGTGGACTGGAAATCTTAAAGGTACTTCTATTGATGTTCATGGCATTTTCCATCCCTTCCGTAATATATATCTCGCCATTGATCCAATTACGTAAAACTTGATTACTGCTTGAAGGATATCCCAACAAGTTTCCATCGTAAGTTCCTACAGAGACATTCTTCATACGAAGAAGTACGCCTAAACACTCTTTTGGTTTAATTGTTGCATGTTGACTGTAAATATAACCTTTAAAAGACAATCTACCCTCAGATGTAGTAAGCGAATCCTTGATTTGATGAACTGTATATTCTTTGGATTCTTCTATTTCATTATTAAATGGAAAAACCATCGGCTTAAGTAACTCAGCATTATTTATAAAAACCTTGAATTTGAGGGATTCAATATCAGATTTAATTTCTGATAATATTTCAGAGTTTAATCCTTGGACAGGGCCATCTTTTTGATACTGAACAGGACATATTAGAGAAAGTTCAAATATCATTTGCCAAAACCGACCCAAATCTGTTACGCCTTTTCCTTGCGCAGTCATCATTTTCCACAAGTCCTGAATCGGAATCATATCATTTCCGAACGGTTCGGTATCATTGATTATATCTTTGAACCCTTTTCTAAGTTCTGAAAGAGTAATTTCTGTAAAACCTTTTTCTATCGGAATACCACAATCTTCTTTTTTCCGATTAGTTAGTTCAAACTGACTAACTTCATAAAACTCTTTATCAAATATTTCTGGTTTTCTGAATCTTGAGAAATCAATGGTTGCCTCAAAAAAAACTTCACTATTTGCCTTGCCTGATTTTATGCACATTTTATCACAAAGCTCAGTAACGGAAACAAAACCAATACCTAAGAAACCAATTATTGGTCGTTTAAATTTTGGGGTCAAACTGCCTCTTATTCTCTTGGTAGAATAACTAATGAAAGTAAATTCTCTATCAAAGTCAGACCAATCCATCCCAACGCCATTATCAGAAACTACAACTTTATTTTGATCAATTAAAATGCGGACTTCTGAAGCATCACAATCATGTGAATTACTTATAAGTTCTTTTAAGCTTGCAGCAGGAGACGTGTAGATTCCTTCACTTAATTGCTTTAGGATTTGGCTGCCAACTTTCATAGTTCCTTTTTGAACTTCGCCTATTCTATCATCAATAATTCGCAGATACCCCTGAATACTTCTTTCCTTCGCAACCTTCTGCAATTTTTTCCTTTTCAGTTTTGCATTTTCAATTTGGCTATTTGCTAAGTCCAGTGGCACTTTTAAAAATTCTGCGATATCAGATGATGAAGCCCCTTTATCAACCATGCTAAGAATTTCAATTTCTTCTACAGTTAACATTTGAATCTTTTCTCTACTCATTATCTATAACCTTCGATTTTGCGTTAATTTGAATATACTCAATATATATCACCATAGAACAATACAAAAGAAAATGTGGGTAATAATCTTCGTCTGACAAAGCTCCACATTCATCTTTCAGTATCTTCTTAACGGCCGTATCTTGTCTCAATAAAACTGTGAGTTGATTCAATATAAGAGCTATACAATTTGAATCAAAGACACTTTTTACCTTATTTATTTTATCCATAACAAATTCGGAATCATGTAAAAGTTTACTTAATTTTGGTGTTTCAGCTACATGTTGCTCACATTTGTCTATAATTGATGCAATATCTGCCAAGTTCATTATTTTTTAAGCTCCTGTCTTACCCAATAGAACACTGAAACGCTGACACCAACAACGATAATGTAGAGCAATAACAAAGAACCGTAGAATGCACATAAATTACTTGTCATAATAAAGGATAAAGCCAAAGTAACATCTGCCATACTTAATGATGTAATTAAATAAATGATATATACAATTCTTTTATAAGGTGCCCTTTCTTTTGTAGATTTTCCCCTATGTAGTTCGGAAAAAGTATATGCTAGCACAGCTAAAGCAATTGCTCCAAGGGATAGAGTACCTTGCAGAATATTTTCGGCTACACTAACCATGTTCTCAATAGCGATTAATTCGAAATTTTGAGCTATCGGAATTAAGAATATTGCAATAAGTGACAAAGATATGAAAATAAGTGAAAATAAAAAAATATCAATTAACTTGTGATAATTTTCTTCAATAAACTGGTTTATCCTATAGCATATTCCCATGTAACCTTAATTGTAAGCAAGTAAAATATTAAACTCTCGGTTTTTTCATTTAGAGATAATGCAGGTTTATTGTTTAGAACATTTTTTTCTAATTAAAGTGCTGCTTGCATATTTCAAGTAATTAATTTTCGTATAACTATATCGCTACATTTTTTGGAGGATTACTATGGATTCATATCGAATATTGCCTGTCCGGCTTTTCTCAAGTTCTCTTCTGATAACCTTATTTTTAGTGAAACCCAAACTTAGACCTATTTTTTCCAAGATTTTATCATTCTTAACTTCTTGATAAGAACCATCCATCTTATAATTATTGTTGCCAATTATTATCGCGCATTTGGAGCCCTTTTTCATAACTCGGTACATTTCTGATAGAGCCAAAGTCATATCTTTGAAAAATTTGTAGGACCGTATTGCATCTTTTTCTCTTTCACACTTAATTAGCGCTAATATAATGTTTTGTGCTTCTTCGGGTAATCGCGTAAATTCCTTATTTGAATGAGTCATTTCCTTGAGAAGACTGATAGAATAAGCAGATAGGTTTGGGTTGCCTATCATGTCAGATTTTAGTTGAGAAATGTTTGCTATTTCAAGAATAGATAGTTGGGAGAAATCATTTTTTATATAGTCTAAAGCTGTGCTATACGGTGGAGAATTAACGATGCCGTCGATTGTCTCATCAGGAAGCAGTGATTTCATATCGCGTGTATCACCCAATAATGCTCTTGATTTACCCAACTCTATTTTGAGCACATTGTTCAGTTTGTTGAATGTGTATATACGAAGATAGAGGTCATGTACCCGTTCACTGAAGACTTCAATAAACTTAGCCTTGCGTCTTCTATCTAAATCAGATATAGTCCCACTCAGTGTTAATAGTAGAAAATCCTTTATAATTTCATCTTCACATTGCTTAATCAGCCATTTTGCAATAATAAAATCGCGAATAATGTCTTTACCAAATGACGCCAATAGCTTTGGAGGAATTTTTAGGATTTCTTCGTTAATATTAGCAGGACAGCAAGCTTGTGGAAATACGAAAGTGGATAAATTTTCCTTTTTTTCGCTATTTGCCAGCGCATCTTGTAGCTTGCAAAGATAGTTCGTTAGGTCATTTTTAAGTTGTTCAGGTTGAATTGACAAAGTTTCGCATTTAACCTTTGCCATAAGGACTGATAGAGGGTTAATTTCTACTCCCAAATTATTCAATCCCATCCATGTTGCTTCAACTAAGAGAGTTCCGCAACCAGCAAAATTATCTGCTACTAATCCTTGTTCACAAGGATAAATATAATTGAGCAGGGCGCGCACCATTTTGGGGTGGAATCGCCCTTTGTAGGGATGCATATAATGAGAAAGATAAAGAGAAGGCTCTTCCCTTATGGTGAAATAGTCTTCAAGTCTCTTTCCTACTTGCATAGTAGATGTTGCCGGTATACGATATAGTTTATTTGTTAAGAATGTGAACAATGAATCTATATTATTATCTACTTCTTTTTCGTTCCTGCTCAATTTCGAAATATACTGTGATTTTTCTAAAAAATACTGATTTGTTATAATCCTAACCAAGCAATAGCCATTTTCATGAAAAACCTGAAGATTCTTATCAATAGTTCCTGATGGGAAAAATTGCTCAACACAAACTTGGGGGTCTTTTTCTTCTGTAACGATAAAAATTTCCCTTGTGTAACCCAATCTTCTGGCAAGTATTTTTACATCCATAATATTATCTCGTTCTGCATAAAATCCCTGACAAAGGCCATATGGCAGTTCATGCGCAAGGTAATCTTGCACTCGAGTTTTTGTAGTGAAGTTCCTGTAAAGTGACTCTTGGAGTAAATCTGCGAAGTTGGTTACCCTTTTGACGGGACCAAAGAGAGAAGTTAATTCTAACTCAGCAAAATCGATTTCATGTTCTTCTTTTAAGCTATTGAACAGTTTGAAGTACCAGTATGTCTTGGGCATTTGTTATCCTTCTCCTATTCAGCGCTCAATTTTATATGCGTATTGGTGTATTTAGTTGGTAATTAAATTGTAGTTACTTCTATATAAAAACAGATGTAATATCACTAGCACAAAGGGATAAGAGCTTGGATTGGAATAAATACGGTTACATATTTTCAAGCGACTATAGGAAAAAAGTAGTTTGCGCTCTTTTGGCTGGACCGAAAACCCCCAAACAAATCTCAGTAGAAGCCAAGCTCTACCTAAGCCATGTAAGCAAAACGCTCAACGAATTACAGGAGAATGAAATCGCTATTTGTCTTACGCCTAGCCTTAAGAGAGGTCGCATGTATCAGCTAACAAGAGAAGGAGAAAAAATAGCTAATTACCTAAAAGAAAAAAGGTAGGCTAACGCCACACATTCTCAATTTTTTGCATAGATTAAAGTTTGTACGTAAGTGGTAACTACGCTTTTTATTATCACAACCTATAGCCTACGGCATGGATTATGCAACCGCCAAGAAGGTATTGAAAACCGAAATTGCTACGACATTCTGCAAAACAAAGTTTCGTAATGCAGAATTAAGGCGGAAAGCTTTGGTTTGGGCAACCCAGTTGCCGTCAGGTTCTGACGTAAAGAATCAAATTGAGACTCTATATCACCAAACCTACAGAGGCGCCGAAATAAGATTTGGTAAACCTGGAAAGGAAACAAAAAGAAAACGAAGCACTAATCGACTTGACATGACACCCCTTCTTTACGAGGTTAATGGGAATCAGCTCACAAGAACTAAAAAAGGGTTTGAGTTCGAGGAAGTATATGTTGATTTAGGGATGAAACTAAGTAAAGATGAAGAGGCTGGCCATATTCTAATGGCTATGCTTTATCGAACAGGAGTCCTAGATGACCATGATTTTTCCAACAATAAATTGAATTATACGCCCAATGCGGAAATTATGGCTTGGCTTGACCATCGTTTCCAAGGAATTGGCGATACTCCGCCAAGCGAATTAATCCCCCTTTTTGATGCAATACTTTTGAATGAAGACATCAAGTTATACACTAACGCAGAAAGGTATAATTCGGAAGAATTGCAGCCATTCCAACCAAGAGGGAGAATTAACACCATGGGAGCGACGTTCGTGGTGCTAGCTCCTGAAACATTGTTGCCAAGAATTAAAGCATGTAGTCTCTTAATCAGGGGTCGAGGAACACCCGCAATTTTTTCAACCAACTATCATTAT
>CAYSWL010000139.1:0-6119 GCA_964434745.1 uncultured Candidatus Bathyarchaeia archaeon
AAAATGTTCTCTCTGCTTCCACCACTTGCCCCTTTCAAATGCAGCTTGTATCCTGCGCTCCTTCCACCAACCTCACATTAATAAAAAAACAGCCTATCACAAAACTCCCAATACAACAATTATAGTAATGCATACGTTACTCGAATAAACCTTTTAAGGCTAAATAGCCAACAGTAACCAACTAAGGGAGCTTTAAAAATGAAAAAAATTTGCGCCATCCTTTTAATTACCACAATATTGACTCTAACCTTAATGACAGGATTTGTTGCAGCTAGTAACGCTGCTGGACCGGCACCTAATTCTGGTGATGGCATTTCTGACGGCAGCGGATTTAACCAACCAAACCAACAACAACCCAACCCTCCAGGCACCGGACCGGCACCTAATTCTGGTGATGGCATTTCTGACGGCAGCGGACTCTAAACTAAACTAAACTAAACTAAACTAAATTAAGCTAAGCTAAACTGAATCAAAGCTAAACAAGTTAGCTAAATTAAAACCATTTTTTATTTTGTTACCGATTTTTCAAAAAAATTTGTATAGATATAATTTACTTAATGGTTGGTTTTTTGCTTATCTATTTTATAGGACCGTGTTATTTCTATAAATAGTTGGTGAATGATGTGAATGCGAGAAGAGAATACTATAAGTATGTTTTCGCTTTTCTGGCTGTAAGCATTTTCTTTTTACTATTTGGCATTTTTTTAATAGTTCATTCTATTCAAAACTCTTCTCGTCTTTTTATCGGCGGAGCCGGCTTCACTATCCTAGGTTTAGTGATATTATTTAGAGAATTTCTGCCCTGGATAAAGCCTCAAAAAACCATAAACCAATACACCATAACAACCTGCCCCTACTGCGGAGCAATTACCGATCAAAACGCTACAAACTGTGAAAAATGCAAACGCGAACTAAACTAACTACCAAATTTATTGTCAATAAACACAACATACAATTAACAATACTATCATTAATTAACGCCGACAAGTTGTAGTGTGTTAATGTATATAGTATGAATATTAACTAAGCACATCAGGATAGCGAAAATTATGGTCCTTAGAAATGATATTTATCCACCAGAAGCACAAAAATACTTAGACACTCTAGTTAATCGGACGCAGCAAGCATTTCCAACAATTTTCCCAACAGCTAATGATGTAATTAATTATGTTAATAATTTTAAAACTGCAAAACTCGCCGAATTATTTCTCGACATAGGCGACTACTATAACTCAGCAAAATATTACACATGCCCCAAATGCACTCCACCTAAAAAAGTAGAAACCTGTCCAGGCTGTCAAAACTCTATTGAAATGCCTGATTTTATCCTGCTAATTATGGCCTTTTCAGTTATGGAAAAACTAGCTTTTGTAGAATCTAGTGGAATTGAAAACTGGGTTGACTTCTACGACTGGTTAAGTAGAAAAGATATTACCGCAGAATACTGGCAGTTGCTCAAAAAAGGAAAATTTCGTGATTTCAACGCATTAGTAGATAGCCTCAAAGCACGCTGGAACAAAGAATATGGAAGCCTAACAAAAGTAACCAACTTCCTACTCGCAATAATGAGTCCAAACGAAAAACAAAACCTAATCAAATCAATAAGATACATACAAAAAGTACCCAACCTCCCAACAACTAACAAAACATCAAACATCCAACCTGAAGATAACCAACAAATCACCTTCACATCACAAGAAGACCTAAAAGAATACATTAAACAAAACAGCACCCAAACAACCCTATATGCTCTACCAATCTGTTACGAAAAAAATAGACCCTGGAACTGTTACACACTAAATAATTCACAACAAAACCAAGGTTACTGCCAAAACAAAAACGACTGCACCCTAATATCCGATCCACATAAACTTGACAAATGCCTCAAAGACACAATAAAAACCCTATATGATTGGCAAACCAAATTTATCCACGACGCCCAACTACCACCAACCAAAGAACTATCCATATACGGAGAAACCATATCTAAAGACAAATACCTCGCAACACTATCAACCACACAATTCACACCAGTATTCGAACAATTAGTCAAAAAATTCTTCGACAAATACCAAACAGAACAAAACCACAAAACAAAAAGAAAACACTAACCAAAAACCAACCAACTAATCAACACTAAACAACTAAGTAATCAAACCGAACCATCACCGCATACAAAGTATCTAAGGAAAAAATTGGTTAGCTGCTAATTTATCTATATAGTATTTAATAGTTTGAGGTTTGTCTGCTGGGGTTCTGGCGGTAATGATTTTTAAGGAGGTTGAAGGGAACGAGAACCCTATGCTGCTACAACATGAGAGCGTATCCACCAAAGCCCTCTCAGCCCAGTTTCCTCAAACTATTCTTCTAATTATTTCAAAAAAAGAAAGAAAGGAATTGTTTGTTTATTGTCTTTTTCTAAGAGCAAATACTATTGCTATGATGGCTACGATTAATGCTACTGCTGCGATTCCTATGATAATTGTTGTATCTGCTGTTACAGAGACTGAGCCTGAGTTGTTGTTTGTTGATGCAGCTTGTGCGCCGAGTGTGGTTGTGTCGTATGAAGCATAGTATGAGTTTGTTCCGTCAAAGTTTGCAACTATAGTGTATTTTCCTTCGTCTGGTACTGTCCACATAGTGCTGTATTTGCCGTCTTGATCACTTGTAACTGTGCCAATATCGTGAGATTCACCGTTAGCGTCTATTGCTGTTAAGTGTACTTGAACACCTGTAGCTTGAGTTGGTTTTTCTTGTTGCATGTAGATGTATTCCATCCATTCTTGCATGTATTGGTCTGCAATAGCTGGCGTGTCAGGTGCACCTGGTGACTGGTCAGTTATTGTGCCTTCAATTAAGATAGCAGAGCCTGCAGTCGCAATTTTCGGGGTTGCCATAACTGTGGTGGCTGTTTGTCCTTTGCTGTAGCATTCTATCATGTTATTATACGCGTTGCCAGATACTAGATAGCCGTCTGCAACTGCAATTCCCATGTCGAAATTGTTAATTTTCCAAATTTCATTGCCTTCATAAGCATCAATGCATCGGATCATTGAGCCACGCCAAAGAGGCTTAGTTGGTGAGTGTTCAGTTGAGTAAATGTATACTTTGCCGTCTGCAACTGTTGCCATTTCAAGTGGGTAATTGCCATATGGTGTTTCATATCCAATGCCTTTTGCAGTGTATGTCCATTTCAAAGTGCCATCATTTATGTCATAACAGGAAAGTACTCCACCATAACCGCATGTGTAAAGATTGCCATATGCAACTGCTGTGTCATCACCATACATGTTCCATGCTACTTCAGGTTCAGTTGGGCCCCAAGCTAAACTTCCATCACTAATTTTATAGCCATACCATTGTGCTGTTTCTTTTGCAAAGATAGTAAAGATTCCGCTGTTGTAATCTATTGGACCTATGCTCCAAGTAATGTTACCTGGTAATGGGCCAGAATAGTTTTTGTTCCAAAGTACAGTAGCAGTATATCCTAAGTTATTGTTTTGTGTAAAAGTTTTATCTGGATGTGGACTATAGGGTGCTGCATTATAGTTAATTTGTACACACCATACACTAAAGGTTCCGCTACCACCGCTTACAGCTCTGTCTGCATCCCAGTTTCTAAAACCTATAATGTATCTTGGTACACGTCCGTCATCTTGTACAACATTAAGACTGCCTTGACCAACTGATTGTAATCCATCGGTAAGAGATGGTGGAGCTACAGCTAGGCCTTTTTCAATTGTAACATTCATCGTATATCCAGATCGTGGTGCAATGTCAATCTCGTCCCATTGATTTTCCACTGGTCCAACTTTTGTCCACGACGAATCATTTACAGCATCAATTACTGCACCTACTCGCGGTTTCCATTGCTGCTGAGAAGTTCCAGTAGGTCCTGCTGGCGGAATTGCCTGACTTGAATTCCAACACAACAAATTACCTGTCTTAGAATTGTAGCTATAGCGTAGTAAGCTTCCGTCTTGATCTACTACTGCTGTTCCACCTGGAACATTTTTCAGCGTCATAATCCAGTTGCCAGTTTCTGCTTCAAGCATATGCCAGCTACTGCCTTGAGTCATCCATAGATACGAAGCAATTCCATGACCGTTTACAGAATAGTACTGATATATCTGGCCAAATGAGAGTAGAGGAAAAGTCTGACTAAGTCTAGGTGCCTGATTTAATCCGCTTGCATATCCAGTTAAACTTACAGGATTATTAAGCCCATTATCTGTCCCGTTCTTATACCATATTTCTTCACCTGTTTGCAGATCTAAACAGTAGTAACCATACTTAGTTGAAGCGCCAGTAACTGGAGCATTAACATATAGTCTTCCGTTCATAATTATCGGTGCACGCCACGGACTATCATAATCGTTAACATTGTAAGGAATACCTGGCCATTGAGCATCTGCAATGCCGCCATCAGTAATTCTTTTCTGCCATACTATGTGTGGAGTATTTGGTGCTTGACCTGCACTTTGGAAATTATTAGTCAACCACGCCCCACCTAACCAATTGCTAGCAAGTACAGACCACTCTCTATTCATGCCATTGATTGGGCGACTCCAAAACTCATCAGTCGGAACAGCAGGTTCTACCCATTTCTCAATCGGATCTTCAGTTACAGTAAGCGTTATCGGTGCACTCTGAGACGGCAAAAAGTAGTCATTAACCCACGCAAGTCCTCTAAAGTTAGGCACACCCGTACCGTTAGTTAACACCTGTCCAGGCCAGTAGAACACCAAAGTATATGTACCAACTTGGTCAGGAGTAAATGTGGTAAAAGTGGTACCGACTGCACCGCTTGTGAATGGACCTAACGTAGTTAAAGTCCCATCTGGAGCAGTCACATTTATTCTAAAGTTACGCCAAGCATCACCGCCTGTTCCACCTGCCGTAGGCACTACAGTATTAAGCCACATAATTAACAAAGTATATTCGCCAACACCAACAGTATCGGGAGACGCCGCCAAGTAAGCATAAGTCGGAACTTCCCAAGCCGGAGTATGCGCGCTAGCAGACTGCAGAACCGCAAAAGCACTAACAGACAACAAAATCACTAAAGCCAATGCAGATAACATTTTACTTTTTTGCTTTTTCAAATTTTTTCTCTCCAAAAATTTTAGTACCAAATATCTTGCTCACACCATTTAAAATCGAGCAAGTGTGACCCACACTGACAACCCAAATCTAACAAATATGCCCAAAAACACCTACAGCTTACACGGTTATAGAAAAATTTTAAATTATAAACACACCAAATAGCACTAAGGGTCTGCTACCAACTACCCTTTGGAGAGAAACAAATGCAGATAGAAGAAAGAGTTGAGACTCTAAATCAGTTAGGTCTAACTTTTAACCAGGCAAGAGCATATTTGGCTCTTCTTGAGCTGGGTTCTGCAAGTGCAAGAGAGGTCGCAAAAAGATCAAAAATTACCCGCCAAGATATCTACAGGGTAATCCCTGCATTGCAGGAAATAGGCATAATCGAAAAAAAAGTTGCAATACCTACACTTTACGCAGCTTTACCGATGCGACAAGGCCTTTCAATATTACTTGAACGAAAAACCATAGCCCAAGAACAGCTACATAAAAAAACAATCGAACTTATGCTAGACCTAAAAAATAACCCAAAAAAACAACAAACCCACGAAGATAACCAATTTTCCATGATCTCAGGAAAAAAAGTCATTACTCAAAAAATCAAAAAAGACATACAAAAAGCACACATAAGCCTAGATATTGTTACCTCAAAAGAACGCTTTTCACTAACACTACTAGAACTCGAAGACTTTTACAATAAAGTCTTAAAAAAAGGTATTGAAATTAGGATAATTACCGAAAACCAACAAATAGCCAACGAAGCTCAAGAAGTAATTCACACACTAGCAAAAAAGCCTGGATTCAAAATAAGATACATTGACAAAAAACCTGAAGCAATAGTTTCAATAATCGATAAAAAACAAGCCTTCATAATCTTATCCTCAACCGCACACCTTCAAAACGCATCTGCCTTACTATCAAATAATGAATGCTTTGCTGCATTAGTACAAAGCTACTTTGAAGAAAAATGGCTCAAAGCACACCCATAACACAACCTTCAACAAAACAACAAA
>CAYSWL010000140.1:0-5324 GCA_964434745.1 uncultured Candidatus Bathyarchaeia archaeon
CTAAGCCCAAAATTTTTTACGGTTTGTGTCACCAACACATTCCAAACTGGCAAAAACAGGCATTAAACCCAGACTTGTCCACAACAATACATAAACCAAAACACATTAAAAAAGGAATTGTGCACACCTCTCAAACTAAAAACAAAAAATATCCAAAATTTTTTGCATAATTTCCTGTTTATGTGATTAAAGTAGTCTGTATGCTAAGATTTGTTTAAATATCAGGTTTCGCGTTATCGTTCTGATAGTCATGTCTTGGTATACTTTACTCGTTCTTTTTGCTGGTATAGCTATTGTAGTTTACGGTGCAGATGAAGCTATAAAACGGCTTTTAAATTTATCAAGGTTCTTTCGTATTTCCGCTTTTGTTACAGGAGTTGTTATAGCAGGCACCCTTGCTGTTCTTCCTGAACTTTCTATTGGTGTCCTATCGGCTATTGAAGGTTCATCTACTTTTGGTTTAGGATTAATTTTTGGCGCGAACGTTGCCGATTTAACATTGGTCATTGGAGTTGTGGTGTTGCTCGCAGGGTCTCAGAAGATGACTCCAAGTGTACTTAAGAGTTTAAAGATTTCATTTATTGCAGTCCTTTTTCCTGTCTTTTTGCTCCTTGATGGCGAAATCTCTAGTTTAGATGGCATTTTTCTGGTAGGCGGTTTTGGTGTTTATGTTATTTGGTTACTTATTAGTGGAAGAGGTGAAAAAGAGGTTGCCGAACGTATGCGGTTGTCAAAAAGAGTGGCTCGGCTAGGCATAACAGTTTTCATGTTGGCTATTGGTATAACGGTTTTGTTCATTGGTAGTGCATTGGTAACTGAATCTGCTCAGGAATTAAGTTCGACATTTGGCTTACCTTTATTCCTCATTGGACTAATCGTTGCTATAGGTGCATGTTTGCCTGAGATGGCTTTTGCAATTCGTGCATCTGAAAAAGAGGGCTCTATTGGTATTGGAAACATTTTAGGTAACGTGCTTGCAGATTCAATGCTAACAATAGGAATAATTGCTATTATACATCCTATTGTAGTGCCTAGCTTAGCTGCTCCATTGACCGCTGGAGTGTTCGTGGCAGCTTCAGCGATATTTGTGTATATGCGTTCAAAAGATGGTGATATCGGTAAGAAAGATGCATATATGCTAATTGGAGCATACGCTCTTTTTGTTGGGATTCAGTACCTTTTTGAAATGATAAAAATTTAATTTTTTATAGTATGCATGAGTTGGCTTGCTTTTATGTGGTAATTTGCTTGTGTGTTTTTTCTTTTTAAAGCTTATGTTTACCATGCTGTGTTGAAAGATTATATTTTGGTTTATGCTAGTGTTGCATAGTTAGGTTTTTGGAGGTCACATTTTTGGTGAAAACCGAAAATGGACTCAATACAACCAGGCACTTGTGAAAAGAGGCCAAGTTCTATTAGATTTAGATTTTTTAAAGCATTGGAAAGAAGAACTAAACACTTTAAACTCTGGCAAAGTAGGCGGCAGATTTCTCTACCCACAAAGCTTTATCTCACTTTTAGCAGTTCTGCACGCTTATATTTTGCCTTATCGCCAGCTTGAAGGCTTTATAGCTGCTTTAGCTGGCCATGTTGAGGGCTTAAAAGTGCCAAACTATACTACGATCTAGTGGAGGGTAACAAAAACACCAATCGCATTAGATCTAAAAGTTGATCCAAACCAGCAGCTAACCATAGCTGTAGACTCTAGCGGTATAAAAGTGTCTAACCGAGGCAAAGTGGCTGCGCGATAGGTGGAAGCTGCGCAGTGGCTTTATCAAAATCCATCTAGCTGTTGATGTTGTAACTGGCTAAATACTAAGCTTAGCGATTAGTGATGAAAAAGTTGGCAAAAAACAAAAAGCTAAAACCACTAATTAGAAAGGCTAAGCAAAAAGCACCCATAGCAAAGCTGCATGGTGATGGGTCATATGATTCTAAGGCGTTTTTTAGGTACTTAGCCAATAAGGTATTGAGCTAGTTATTTGTGTGAGAAAGTAGCTCTTTTTATTCTAGGGGTTGTTTTGTGCGTAGGCAAGCTTGTGGTTTTTGAGCTAAAAGACTTGGGATTGGAAAGTGTAGGTTGGTTATGGTTAGCGTTGGAGAGTTGAAGTTGTGTTTTTGTGTTTGAAGAGCTGTTTTGGTGAGTGTGTTTGTGCTGCTAAGTAGGTTAATCTGGTTAATATGCTATTTTTGAAAGCTAACCAGGATAATCTTTTTTTGAACCTAAACTGCCAATAGTAACCAAACAACTACTTAAATAGCCAAACAAAAACAAATCATTCAACACAGTAATGTTATCCTTTTTGATAAAAACATCCTTTCATTCAAAATTAAAATAGAAACTGTAAATCCCTTTTCTTTTGGATTCTTGCTTTTGGAGAATTCTTTAAGTCCAGTGTTGGTACAATCAAGAATTTGTTTTTGAAAGAAGCCATTTTATGTTCTCTAAATTGAGGAAGATAAGTTAGAAAAACGTGGAAGTTACCCTTCTCCTTTGATTCTTCTTGTGAACCTGATGCCAAATGTGACTTATCGTCTCTTTCAATACTCTATGAGTAAAAGTTTTCCTTAACTTGGTTTGCGCAGGTATTTTTGCTGAAATCGCAGATGTGGCAGAAATTAAAAAAAGAACTTGGTAAACACCGAGAAGAATACTATCATTTAATGCATGTGGGGGGCAAACGATTTTTTTTACAGAATATTATTATTTACAGGCCAGAGCCTGGCCAGTTTTTTTATGTTTAGTTGTTTATTCCAAATAGACCGTCGAGTAATAGTAAACAGGCTCCTTTTTTATGAGCTGTAACCAAGTATTTGTTTGGCTTCACGGCCAATTTCGTACATAACAGAAATCTGCCCATAAAGGTCGTCGGCGTTTAATAATGATGCATAAATGACTATAGCTGTATCAGTTTTCTCGTCATAACGCATTGTAGTCACATATCCAGCGTGGGCGCCGTTGTGGCCAAACCCGAGTCCTTCAGCGTATTCGGTGCCTAAACCATAAACTACGTGTTCTTCGCCTGTTGGTTTAACATCGATCATCTTAGCCACCAAGTCAGAGTTGACACCGGCGTGACCGCTAAAGAGGAGCTTTCCCCACTTGCATAAGTCATTAACAGTAGTGATTACGTTCCCCTCAGCAACGTGTGGAGACATATTGTCTTGTGTTGTTTCGTACAGTTCTCCATTGACATAAGTGTAGCCCTCCGCATAAGGCGTGGGTAGGTCACATTCACTTCCAAGAGCTGGAAAAGAAGTATCCTCTAATCCGTTCGGTTGCAGTAGCCGCTGTTCTACAAATGATGCGTAACTCACCCCTGAAACACGCTCAATAATTTTGCCTAGGATGGAGTATCCTGTGTTGCTGTAGTGGTAGCCTTCTCCAGGTGGAAAATAGGATAACTGATGGGTTGCTACTACACTGACTAACTCGTCAAACGTAAAGGTTTGATTTGGCTCTTTTTCTTTTACGTAGTTAAGATAATATAACCCTTTGTAGGGTGCAGAAATGTTTTCAGGAATAGGCGAGTTGCTTAAATCGAAGACGCCTGCAGTGTGACCTAAAAGCTGGCGAATTGTGATGTTCTCCTTAAAAGGAACAGCGTAATCGGCCGAGTTGGGGACATAAGGCATGTCTTTCCCAGGGATTTGTTGAGTTATTTTGTCATCAATATTCAATCGACCCTCCTGATGGAGAAGCAGGATTGCTGCTGCTGTAAAGGTTTTAGTTGTGCTGGCTCCTCGAAAATAAATGCTTCTTGTTATATTGTCGGGATTTGTGGTCGCAAAAAAGTCGCCTTTAGGCGAGATTATAAGCATTGATAATGTACCGTTGAACCCAAGTTTATCTGCGGTGTATCCTGTCCAATTTTCCTCTATCATTGTGTTTAGTTGTTTTATATAATCTGGTTGGTTGATAAATACTGAATATAATGCTCCAGTTAGAAGTAATGATGCAATAGCAACAGCTATTATGGCGATAAGCGTTTTCTTCATACTGACCGCTTGGTTCATAAAGATTCAAACGTTTGTTTTTAATCTTTCTGTTTTTTTAATGTGTCTGGTAGTGTTAGTAGATGGATTCAGCGATGTTTGCTTAACTTATTTTTGCTCGTTGATATATTGCCATAGTTGAGGTCTGTGACCTTCTTCATGTCTGATGATAAGGTTAGGTCGATTATGTGATGCGTTTCTATTCGCGAAAAATAGGGCAAGAATTTCTAAACATAACTGATTTATGTCCGATTTGTAGACCGGATTAGTTTGACAACTGGAGTGGTTAAGTGCCTCAAAAAATCAAGGATAAACAATAATGTACGCAAGTTTAAATATTGTATACCGCGTTGGTCGAATCGGGGTGCCAATATACCTAACCAAAAAATAGAACGTAAAAACCCACAAAATATTAACCCTTTAGCACAGGACTTAAGCGTAAGGTTTAAGGGTAAAAGCTTAGTTTAGGTTTCGCGTATTCTAACTATCGAGGTTTGTAGTGTGAGCATTAAAGGGCAAACTGTGGAAGAACGTAAGGCTGAGGTACTTATCAAACTCAGGAAATATAAGTTAATTGAGAAAGAAAAGTTTGAAGGTGCCTTTGGTTATATAGTTGAAATTCCAGACGATAAAGAAAAGGCCCTGATCTGGTGTATATTAGACCAAGCAACTGTGGGTATAGTTTCAATGAATCAGCTCTATAAGGTTCTTAAAGAAAAAGAGTTGGACCGTGCTATCGTAGTAACTGAAGGTCGTTATACCCATGCTGTCAAGCAAGGTGCCAAGAAAAAGAACGTTGAATTATTACCTAAGTCCTTCCCAGTTTTTGACATATTTGAGCACGCGTTAGTTCCTTTACATGAAATTCTTTCTGTAAAAGAAAAACAGGCACTTCTTTCTCATTATAAAGTTCAACCATATCAGATGCCGCAAATTACATCTACTGATCCTGCCGTCAAAGCTATCGGAGCTAAACCTGGAGACGTTTTGCGAATAATTCGAAAAAGTCCCACAGCTGGAGAACACATAACCTACCGTTACGTGGTCGAATAAAAACCAACAATATTTTTCCATTTTTCCATTGATTAATAAATCATCTGCTGATGAGCGTTTTGTATATTTTTTCTAATAATTTTTGACCTAGAAATTTTGTTGTTAGTGAGTTCAAAATTAAAGTCCTTAAATAAGCTTTGGAAAGATTTGCTATAGTAAGCTTTTTTTTCTAAAATTTTTCTAAAGGCGTAGTTAACAACTAAAAGGGTTTTAGTGTTTTAATAGTTAGAATATTTTTTAGTTTGAAGGTTTTTTCTAGTAGTTGGATAATGTTG
>CAYSWL010000140.1:5334-6052 GCA_964434745.1 uncultured Candidatus Bathyarchaeia archaeon
CATTTTTTGCTATATTTAATGAGTAAATACTAAAACGTGAACTACTTTTGGTGGTAAATAACAGGTTGCCTGCATGTTTAGGCGGTTCATAAACAATTATTTTGCTAACAAAAAATTACCGCATTTTTCCATACTCAACTAAAAAGCAAAAATGCTAAAAATTTTGTGCTTCTATTTGTAAAAAATATTATGTCGAGTTTTGATTTTCTGGCCGGAGTTCATCTAAAATAACCATGGCTTCACCTAATGTCATGTTAAGTCTCATGGCCAATTCTTCAACTGTAATGTCTGGATTTTCTTGCAACAATGTATCGCGTGTATAGGACTTATGTGTAGGATACATTACGCTTGATTTTACAGTATCAACCATTATACGCCATAGCTTTTCTTTAGTAAATGCATCTAAATTCATACAGCATCAACCAAATGCAACCAATCCACACTTATTCAGCTTAATATGTGCTATACGTACTATCATAGAGTATTTATTTTGTTTATGTAATTTATTCTTATTTCAATTGGCTTTTTACCTTAAAAAAGACTGACACTTTATGTCTCTTTAGATTTATACTTAAACTTTGTTAATGCTGTTTTTTGATTATTGTGTTTAAAGATAACATTGCTACACTCCGTTTAGTTAGAATTTTTGTGTACAATATACATCAAAAATTTTGATAATTGTTAGCAAAAATGGTAACTTTGGCTAATATTATTAAAT
>CAYSWL010000141.1:0-5962 GCA_964434745.1 uncultured Candidatus Bathyarchaeia archaeon
TTTATTAGGTAATTGTGACGAATTGTGGTGGGTGTGTGGGGTTGAAATTTCGCTTAGCTGGTTGTTTGCTATTTGTAGCAGTTTGTTTAGTTTTATCTGGTTGCATGATTTTGTCTGTTAATGCGGTTGGTTGTGCTGAGCAGACTATAGTGGATTATTTAGAGAAGATTGGTTTTGATGTTACGTTTGTTTATTTTGGTGGTGATAATTTTTTGACGTTTGGCGCTGAGGATTGTGCATTGGTTGTTATGAGTACTGATGTACATATTAAAAATTTTCAGTTTACTTCACTTCATGAACAACAATTTATGGAAGGCAAGAATGCTTTGCATTTAGCGTTTCCAGATGCGGAAGTGTTTATGGTATTTCTTTTTGAAGATTTAGATAAAGATGGATTACCTGATGATGGTGTTAATGGTTTTTATGAGGCAAGTGGAGCTGGTCATGGTGGACGAACTGAGACAGCATTTAGCAGTACCTACTGGGAAACTGCACACCTCTACGTGAAAAGCAATTGGAATTTTTTACCAACATTCTCTGAACCACATAATCAATATGATAATTCATCGACTCTATCAGTTGCGTGGCAGACTACTATAGGTGTAGAACAGTACTTAGTACGTTTAGATGATAATAGTTGGAACCTTACGTATGGGGATAGTTTTTTGTTTTCTGGGCTAGTTGATGGGGTGCATTGTGTTGAGCTTATAGCTATTGATGAGGCCACAGGTAGGCTTTCAGAAACTGCAAAAGTTGAAGTGGTTATAGATACTATTCTGCCAGATCTAGAGTTTATTGCGCCCTCTGAGAATACACCGGCAGAAGGCATAGTTGTAATTGAGTTCAAAGCAGCTGATGAGAATTTTGATTGTATGGATTTGTATATTGCCAATGAATTTAAGCAGTCTTACAATCAAGGACAATACTGCTTTAGTTGGAATACAACTGAGTATGAAGATGGACCTGCACATATTTTATTGAAAGCTTATGATTTGGCAAATAATTTTGCTCAAAGAACCTTAGTTGTTAGCGTTGACAATAAGGCGCCAACATCTGCTATCACGTCTTTGTCGAATAATACGGTTCTTGAGGATCATGGGGTTAATTTTTTGATTGCTGGAAGTGCTTTTGATGCTGGCTCATCTATAGGTAAAGTTGAAATTAGTTTCGATAATGGAGCCACATGGAATCTTACTTCGGGTGGTGAATTGTGGAGTTATGTGTGGGATTTGCCTAAAAGCAGTGGTGAATATACGATTAAGATAAGAGCAACTGATACGCTTAATCATATTGAAGAACCAATCGATAGCTGGATAGTTACTATAGTTTGGACAGAAAAAGGCCTACTTGATACAAATCAGTTTGCTGCAATCATCATTGTCCTAATAGTAGTTGCTGTTATGTTTGTGAGTCTTAGATTATTAAAGAAAAAACATGTAAAACAAAATGCAAATTAAAAGTCAAATATGTCACATGAGAGCTAAAATATTTGTTTTCTTGATGTAGTTTGGCGCTTCTTATAGGCGCTTGGCGGGCCTTTTTTGTTGTTCTATTGTTTAGTACGAATGTTCCAAAGCTTAGTAATTAGTAGAGCTTAGTCGTATTGGTTGATAATGAGAGGACTTTGATATGAATTTGTTGACTAAGAAAACTATGGCAGTAATTGTCATAGCGGTCATTGCTGTGGCTGCTGTGTCAGTGTATTTATTGTACCCAAAACCAGAGGTTAAAGATGCATCGTTTAGTGATGATTTTGAAAATGGTTTAGATTTATGGACTACTTCAGGTCATGTACCTGATGATCCGAACAATCCTGGTCATAGTGTAGAGTGGAATATTGAATTATCTACCAACCAGTCAGTTTCACCAAGCCATTCTGCGCTATTTACGATTGATGGTTTGCAAGATGATGGCGCTATTTGGATTGAGCGCAGATTAACTTTGGAGCCTAATGCGGTTAAGAATGTTAATGTTACTTTTGAGTTCTGGAGTTTAAGTGAGAGCTTCAATACAATGGCAGTAGTTATCGGATATGCCGGCAATGAGAATCCTTCATTTGAAGAAGACTTTGAAGTAATTGGTCCAGCTAACCAGGTTGAAGGATGGAAGACCTATAGTTTTAGCAAAGAAGTAACTGCAGATAGTAATGGTAATGTCTACGTAGCGTTAGGCATCTCAGTAGTTTGGGAAACCCACATGTCCTACTTTGTCGACGACGTAAACGTACAGATAAGCTAAGCACAAACTACTTAGATAATCAACGCACTCAACTCTTTTTTTCTATTGTAAAATTATTATTCATATTTTTTGTGTTTTGCTTGTTTGCTTGCTATAATAGGTTCACATCATACATCTTTTTTATGTTATTGTTGTATTTTGATAATTTTTGAGAAATATTTAACAATCTCGAAATTGATGATGAGAGGCGGGAATTTAGAGGGGATAGCGTTGAAAAGAAAAACTGCGCTACTGTTAGTAGCCACTACGTTAGGCATTTTACTATTAGGATATAGCCTCAATGTCGGGTGTAATATTGGGTCGGTTTGGTTTAATGAAAAAGCAACTGAGCCATGGCACATGAATAATTACATAGTTATTGATGGACAACATGCTTATGTCGCCTTTGGCTTATCATCACTAGTTTTTGGTGGTTTGGCAACTGGGCTAGCTTTGCCTGTGTTTTCGTCTAAGGCTAAATCGAGAAAGTATTTGCTTGCGTTGGCCGGTTTCTTTTTCACTGCCATAATACTAACAGGGTTAGGGTTTAATACGTTAGATTTTATGCTTGGCATCTTTTACTGGACTGATATGAAAGAGCCACCGCCAGTACAGGTACCGATTATTGGCCCAGTTAACGCGTGGAACTATTACTTCTATCTATTCGTAGTCCCACTATGGATGAGCGGACTTATCTTAGGCATAGCACTTTCAATACATAAACTCTACAACATGAAGCAAAGTAAAGAAAATGTAGCTAGAAGAATCCAGCGGCCACGTAAAATCTTTAGAAACAAATTCATCATACAACAATAAACCTAGCAGGCTAAGTACTGTTGAAGTGGTTAAGGTGAAGGGTTTGTTGTTATTTTTCTTCTTTTTTGTTAGAAGAGTATATTTGGGTCTCACAATAACTTTAGTGTAATACCTATAAAGCGCTACTCAAGGGAGGTAGAGAAGTAATATGTGTCCTAAAACTTCATCTCATAAAGTTCCTCATAATCGCATAAAGATACTAACTAAAGACGCTAAACAGATGGTCAATGGACCATACTATTGTCCTAAATGTAAAAAAGAACTCTTACAAGTCTTTGCCGACGTATACAGAAAAGAAGTTCTAGTTATATGTAAATGCGGTTTAGAAGAAAAACTAGTTTATGCACCAGTATTCCAACCAATCGATTATTATAGCAAATTTATGGACATCTATAAAAAACGCCTCTACCAAATAAGAACCCAACCACCAAAAAACCCCAACACAGACAAAACTGACAAAGCCGAAAAAACTAACAATAAAAACAAATCAGCATAACCTAACTTTAGGTATGCATTTAGGTTTGTTAGCAGCAGATTTAAAAATTTCATAAACCTTATTCTATTACTAGAAAGACCAAACTAAGTTTGATAAATGAACAATTAGCTCTACTTAATTGAATTAGTTAGTTAACTTTTCAGCTGTTTAGTTGATTAGTTGTTGCTATTTGGTTAGTAGTGGGTTATGTTGTTTATTTTGAGGATTCTGGTTTGGTTATGCTATTATTTTTTTGGAGTGGTTGGTTTGGTTAGGGGTGTTTTGCCGCGGCATGTTGGGGTTATTCCGGATGGGAATCGTCGTTGGGCTGTTGGTAGGGGTTTGGCTAAGGAGGTGGGGTATGCTGCTGGTGTGGAGGCTGGTTTGTTGTTTTTTGATTTGTATAAGGATATAGGGATTGAGGAGGTTTCTGTTTATGGATTTACTAAGGATAATACGAAGCGTAGTTCTGAGCAGATGGCTGCTTTTAGAAAGGCGGTTGTTGATTTTGCTTTTGAGGTGTATAGGCGTGGGGCTGCATTGTTAGTTGTTGGAGATGTTGAGTCGAATCTTTTTCCTTCACAGTTAAAACGGTTTTGTAGTCGTCAAGGGGATGGTTTGAAGGTTAATCTTTTAGTTAATTATGGGTGGGATTGGGACATTGAAGGTTTAAAGTCTGGACAGTTGCGGTCTAATCAGGTTTCTAGGATTGATTTAATTGTGAGGTGGGGTGGTGGGCGAAGATTAAGCGGATTTTTACCCATACAATCAGTTTACGCTGACTTTTATGTGATAGACGCTTTTTGGCCTGATTTTAAGCCATCTCAATTTCAAGAAGCATTAGAATGGTTTAAACGCCAAGACCGCACATTCGGCGGATAAAAATTTTACATATACAACATAGCTTGGCATATTTCATTAGGTCACTTGTTTTTGGTTTTTTGTTAGCTTGTTATGTTGCGTAGTACTCTGTATACGATTAGTACGTGGTTTCCTTTGAGGCGGTCGGTTTTTATGAGGTCGAGGTTTATCTTTTTTTCGAATGTTCGAAACAGGTTTAGGGATTTGTTTCCTGCGATTACTGGTGAGATGAGTATGCTTATTTCGTTTATTAGGCCTTGATTGATTAGTATGCCGTCTAGTACTCCGCCGCTGTCGACTAGTACGGTGCGGATACGGTATTTTGAGTTGAGCATTTCTAGTGCGGTTTTGTAATTGATTTGGTCATCGCCGGCTATTAGTGTGTCATAGTTTCGTTCTTTAAGATACTGTAAATAGTCGATAGGAGCAGTGGTGGTTGTGATTATTATGATGTCTTTGCAGTAACAGGAACGACGGTATACATGTAGTAGGCCTTTGAGTTTGCCTTTGCTATCTGGTATGACCCAGTATGGACGTGGATCATTTTGTTTGGCTGCTGGTTTATCAAAATCTGACTGCTCTTCTTGTGGGATTTCATCTGTAAATGATTCAATGCCGGTTTTGGCTGTTTCTGAACCTACTAAATGAGCATCAGCTCTAATTTTGCCGGCAAGTTCATAATGTAAACCTAAATCTACTTCAAAATCTTTAATCGCGCCATCCAAACTAATAGTGTTATGCATAATAACTCTAGGCAGCATAAAACAACCCTATACTTTAGTATGTAAACAGGATATTTCAGTCTTAGCATACACAACTATTCTGCAAATAGTAAAGTGAGGAAAAAAGTGGCATATTTTTTAATTTACTTGGTTGTTGTTTTTTGTTATGGTTGTTTTGTTGGGATTGTTATTACAAATTTTGCGCCGTTTCCAGGTGTGCCTTGTTCGGTTATTGTCCATCCGTAGAATTCTACTATTTTTTTGGTTAAAGGTAAGCCAAGTCCGGTGCTTTGTGCAGTTGAGAAGCCTTCAGTATAGAGACGAGGCTTATTTTCGTCGGGTATGCCAACGCCGTCATCTTCATAGATTAGATGTATTTGGTTAGTGTCTTCTTGTTTTTTGTATGTTAGTTTGATGTGTGTTACTTTTTTTCCGTGTTTTAGCGAGTTTTCTATTAGATTATAAAAGATTTGTGTGAGAAGCGAATCTGCAACTACGGTTAAACCGTTAGTTTGGTTGCTGACTGTTATGTTTTTTAATGTTGTGAAGTGGGGGATTACTTCGTTGAAGCATTTTTCAACATTAATGTTTGATAGGTTTTCATTGCCGATTCTTGAGTAGTGATAGCTGTATTCGAAAAGTCTTCTTGAAGAGGCAATTGTAGAATTAATGCTGTCAAAATATTTTGTTAATTGGGAATTTGGATCTATGTGTTTTCTTAGCAGATACGCGTTAGTTTCGATGACTGAGAGTTTGTTTCCTACATTATGTCTAGTTAGACTTCCGATGATGCGTAGTTTTTCGTTCATAACTGTAAGTTTTGAAATGTTTTGTTCGCGTTCGTGTTCAAATTTTTTGCGTTGAATCATTC
>CAYSWL010000142.1:0-5917 GCA_964434745.1 uncultured Candidatus Bathyarchaeia archaeon
CAGGACCTCCGGCTCCGCAGGCCAGTGTCATAATCCGTACTAGACTACGAGCCCCCAGATGGACTACGAACCTATTGCGTGCCTAAATATGAAGTTTTCAGTTTGCGAAACAGCTTTGTGTCATCGATTTCGGTGATGTATTGGAATCTAGCTTCTATGGGTGCTGTTGTTTCTTCGATTGTTTTGGCGGCTTTGCAGATGTATTCTTCGTTTTGCGGTAACGCTAGTAATTGCGTATTGCGTAGTGTCGTTTTTATGTTTCGCTGTCCGAACAGCTTTTGTACGTAGAGTATGTCTTTTATTTTGGTGTATTCAGTTGTATCCTTTCAGTTCCTGAGTATGTGAAAGTGGATTTGAGGTAGTTTGGGGTCTTGGAGTTTGTGGGCTATGCATTTTCTTTGTTTTCTAAATATTGTCTATAAGGTTAGTGTTGAGTTGTATTTCCAGATTCTACATTTGCGTTAGGTTGGTTGGGCTGCGAGCATCTTGATTAGTCTTGGTGATACGGTGAAGGCTCTTGGGTTGCTGCCTTTTTCTGGAGTTATGCGAGCAGTTCCTAAGGTTAGGTCTATATCTTCCCAGGTTAGGGTGAATGCTTCGCCTCTTCTTGCGCCTGTCTCTTTGAGCATTTGAAGGAACAGCGCTACTTGCTTGATTCGTCTAACCAGTCATCAAAGATTGTGGTATATAGGCGTTCACCTGTTGTCCTGTCAAAGCCCATCACTATATTCTCATTACTATGTGTATTAGCGATAACTACGTTTTTAATGTTGAACACATGCAGCGCGGGTTGAGAAGTTCTGCCATCACCAACTCCTAATCCATCCTCCTGCATTAAAGAGACATTCCACACTAAACCTGTTTTCCAATAGTTGTCTTTAACTTTTGACATATCCCACTTAGTCAAGTACTCGCCTGCGAACTTCAAAGGTATGCTAGTGTTTTAGCCCCATGCTTGAGCTAAGTAGACATCATAGCCACCTTGTGTAAATATTGTCCGAGATTCGCTATTAGGACAGTTCGTTAGGTTGTTACTAAGGCTCCAGTGAATGGGTCATATTTCTTCCTGATGTTGTGCTTAGCCCGCCCACAATCTAACCTCGGGATTTCCTTCGTTGCCTTCAGTTTGGCCTGCAGTTTGATAAAATAGCTTAACGGCGTGGGCTTGATCTATTGATCCGGATGCTCGATAAAGCAGTTCTCCTGTACGCAAATCTATGCAACTAAACGTTCCGCCCGAAACATCATTATAAATGACTTTTCCTGCAACTATAATAATTCCTGGATTATACTCTTGGTAACTATAGCTACCCCAATCTCCGCCCATGATACCACCAATCTGACCTACTTCTTTCCATAATATGTGAGCGTGCTTGGCGACTTACTATAAGGATTATAGTTGGTGCCGTAGGGCATATCATAATTTGAATGCAACCAATCCCCAGAAATCAAGCGCCACTCTGTTATTTATTGAGACTGGGCGTGTCCAATACTGTGTTGGCAATCGGCTATATGGCCATCCAGTAAGCAACCCTGTATCCACTCGATCCTTTTGTACGGTGGAAGTGAATGTATTGCTAGTGCTAGGCTGATAGTATACGCTGTTTGAAGCATAGGGAGGAACAGTAACTCCGCCTGGCGATGTAATTGTTTGCCCCGCGAAAGTAAACATGCAACACCACTCGCCGATTTGGTCAGGTATATACATGAAAGTTATCGTTCCTATCTGCGTTGATAGTCCAGGAACAGATATGCCGAGATTTTCAAGGGTAAAATCTGTTGGCATGAAAGTATGTTTAGATCCGTCGGGTTTAGTGAAGGTCACTTCTAAGTTAATTCAAGCGCTTGCTTTATAATACTGTTCGACTTGTTCGTCTGTGAGATCGGATTTTGTTAGCAGTTGTGCTTCAGTATAAAGAGATGGACCTTGGGGAGGTGGAGCAACAGAAAGAATAACTGTCAACGGTTGACCAAGTCCTGAAATCTCAGGTGCTACGACAGTATATGCCCCGGTGGGACGCTCCTGAACATGTACCTACGCAACACCAGTTGGCAAAGCTAAGAGTATCAAAGAAAATGATGACGGCAGTACAAAAATGACTGCGGTAGCTGCATGCGGGCTTTTTCCTCGTATAAGTTTCTTAATATTTAAACTCATATAAAATCACCTTTTCTTATAATTAGATCTGATTTCTTTTTTATTTCAAATTACATTTAAGCTTTTGCATAATTATCTGTTTGTAACGGACAGTACAAGTTAATTCAAGCAAAATCAGCCTATAACCATGCAATAAATAAGCAAAATTACCAGTAAAAATTAAAAAGAGGGTTTGCTGGGGTTCTGGCAAGCTAAGAAAGGAGAGGCTCAAATGCTCGTCAACGCTTTGAAGAGTTTAACCACCAAAGCCCTTTCAGCCCCCAGTGTTGCCATTTTTTCTTTCACAAAAAAGAAAGAAGGAGATTGTTTTTTGCTTATGCTTATTTGCGTTTTTTTAGGAATATTGCGGCGACTGCAACGATAATGTAGGCATCGACTGGACCAACGCCTGCAAGCGCATCTGTATTAGGAATAGGCGTAGGTGAAGAAGATGCAGCATCAGACGCTGCTCCAACACCTAGTTTGGCTGTTGCAAAAGATGACCAGTAAGATTCAGATCCTTCAAAGGTAGCAACGATTGTAAAGATGCCTTCATGTGGTGGATTCCATATAATACCATAGTTACCGTTCACGTCACTTGTTGTAGTGCCAATGGTGAAACTGTTGCCATCTGCATCTATAGCCTCTATCTTTACAGGAACTCCGTTAGCATTGTCAGGCATTGGTTTATTCATGTACAGGTACTGCATCCATTCACTCATGTATTCGTCAGCAATAGCGGGAACTATACTTAATTTGCCATCGTTTACAATTTGTCTAGCTCCAGAAGACTGATCCATAACAGTGCCTTCTACCAGTACGCTTGAGCCTTTTGCTGCAACCTTTGGTGATGCTTAAAAAGTGGTCTTTCTGTTTCACTATTTGGTAGTAGAGAAGAGTTTTTAGCTTAAATAGAAAAAGTTTACACTAACCTATCTAAGAAAATTAGTTTTGCTAAAAACTGTTTTCAAGCCTTCACACCAAACTACAACCAACACTGACTTTAACAATAATCTAACCTCAAAGTACGTTCCATGCAGAAACCTAACCTAAACCGTTATTACTAAAAATTATATTCATTCAACTTATTAGCTCTTATCCTTCTTCGTCATTAATGATTCAAACAAACATTATGGATTACTATAAAAAATGACTTGCGGGCAGTCAGAAGAATAGTTCGTAAAGGAAAAACGAAAAACACTGCACTAAGCCATTAGGAATTTAACTGCTAACATTGTATTCATTTATAGTCTAACTTTTGTTTTATTTAACAAAAAAAGGAAAAAGGAAGGGTGTTTATTGCTTTATTGTTTATTTTCGTCTTTTTAGGGCGATTGCGACTGCTATGACTGCGATGATAATTACAGCTGCAGCAATTGCAATGTATAGTGTAGATTCAGTAGCGCCAGTTGTCGGATCAGGAGCCGGAGTCGGTGAAGCTGGCATAGTGGGTTGACCTGACCCTCCAGTTACACCAAACTACAACCAACACTGACTTTAACAATAATCTAACCTCAAAGTACGTTCCATGCAGAAACCTAACCTAAACCGTTATTACTAAAAATTATATTCATTCAACTTATTAGCTCTTATCCTTCTTCGTCATTAATGATTCAAACAAACATTATGGATTACTATAAAAAATGACTTGCGGGCAGTCAGAAGAATAGTTCGTAAAGGAAAAACGAAAAACACTGCACTAAGCCATTAGGAATTTAACTGCTAACATTGTATTCATTTATAGTCTAACTTTTGTTTTATTTAACAAAAAAAGGAAAAAGGAAGGGTGTTTATTGCTTTATTGTTTATTTTCGTCTTTTTAGGGCGATTGCGACTGCTATGACTGCGATGATAATTACAGCTGCAGCAATTGCAATGTATAGTGTAGATTCAGTAGCGCCAGTTGTCGGATCAGGAGCCGGAGTCGGTGAAGCTGGCATAGTGGGTTGACCTGACCCTCCAGTTACACCTATGGCTGTTTCTGCGTATGATGGCCAGTAAGCGTCTGAGCCTTCAAAATTTGCAACAATAGTATATTTGCCCTCTGCTGGTGGTGTCCACATTATGCTGTATAGTCCGCTCATGTCGCTTGTGGTTGTGCCTATATTATGTGTGCTGCCATCTTCTCCAATAGCAGAAAGCTTAACCGCAACACCAGTAGCATCGCCAGGAATCGGGTACTGCTTATAAAGATATTCCATCCACTCAGACATGTGCTGGTCCGCAATAGCCGGAGTATCCTTAGCGCCAGGAGATTGATCAGTCACAGTGCCTTTAATTAGTATGCTGCCGCCGTTTGGTATAACGTCATCTTGTATTGTAACGGTTGTTTTTGTTTGTCCTTTTCCAAAAGCATATATTTGCATGTCATATGCATCAGCATCTACAAGTATTCCGTCGGCTATTGCTACGTAAGTACCATGTTGTACTGCGCTCCAATGTGATAATGTCCAGAGTTCTTTGCCTTCATATGCATCAATACAGCGTAGTAGTGCGCCTCGGTTTAGTGGGTTAGTTGGTGAGTGTTCACTAGTTACGATGTACACTTTTCCGTCAGCAACAGTACCCATTTTGAGTGGGAAGTTTGCGCCATATCCTGCTTCGCCGGTCGGGTCGGAAGCTTCATATTTCCATTTTAAATCTCCAGTCTTGACATCATAGCAGTATAGTACTCCACCGTAGCCAACTGTGTAGAAGTTACCGTAAGCAACAGATGTTTGAGGTTCAAATATGTCCCATGCTACTTGAGGTGGAGTCGGACCCCATATCTGTTCTCCACTTTCAATGCTATAGCCTCGCCATGCGATAGTTTCTTTCTCACGTAGCGTAAACACGCCATCGTTTGCACTCACTATACCCCGTTGCATGGTTAAGTTACCTTGTGGTTGGGGGTAATCTTTACGCCAGAGCAATTGTCCTTCTTCGCCAGGTTTCAAGCTTATTGCCCACACAGTCCACGGATCATAGCTATAGTAGGTTGTTCCCAAGTTGGAGCCGATGATTTTATCTGGAAGAACTTCCCAGATGGTTCCAGGTAATCCTTCAGGTATAGACATGTTCCATGTGTATGGATCTACTAGAAATTCGGGGCCATTAGGACCTGTAGTATTCCATAGGTAGGGTTTGCTTACGTCAATTGTTGCTCCTGGCCAAAGTCTGTATTGGTGGGCGTCAGTTCCTAGTGGTCCGCCTGCTGGGATTGCATCGCTTGAATTCCAAAGTGATAGCCAGCCGTTTTGTGTATTAATGGTGTAGATTAAGATTTCTCCGTTAGGGCCAAAAGTGCGTGTACCAGAAGGAACACCTGTAAGACTCAAGATCCAATCGCCAGTATACGCGTCATACATGTCCCATCTAGAAGTAGCACCTCGTCCTCCAGTAGTCCACAGATAGGCATTGGCGCCATGTTGATTTAGTGATGCATAGTAGTAGATTTGGCCAAAGCTTAAGCGTGGATAACCTTCCCAGAAACCATATGCGCCGCCACCGCCAGTTAATTGTACGTCTACTGGATCGCCTCGGCCAGTGCTATTAACACGCCAAAGTTCTTCGCCAGTGCGTAGGTTAACGGCAATTATGTCTGTGTAGTATTGGGAGTGGCCATGTCCATATTCCATGTAATAAAGTATACCATTGATTACAACTGGGCTAATCCATTTGCCTTCATATGCTAATCCATAGGCATATGAATGTGATAGATATTCAGTACCTCCAACGAGGCCGCCTTGTGCGAAAGGCATTGACCATAAGATGTGAGCAGTGTTGGGTGCACGGGTGGAA
>CAYSWL010000143.1:0-5866 GCA_964434745.1 uncultured Candidatus Bathyarchaeia archaeon
TAGAATAACACTTTAGATGTTAACCATTCCATTTTAGAAATCGGCGTTAAAGAAAGCTGCTTGAATAGTTTGTTTTTCTTATACTGTGATGCTATTTCAACTAGTGAGAACATTGGATTTACAAGTATAGAAAAACCAATGAGTCCTGGAATCAAAAAGTCGATATATTCAGTTTGTTGAATGCTAACGCTAGCTGTTGTTATTCCAATAATCGAGGATGCATTTGGATTATAGTATGCCAAATTGAAGTGATTTATTACTCCGCCAACTGTGCCCGTTACAATGCCACTTGTACTTGAAGCAGGGTTGCCATATACTGTTATATTCATTTGTTGGCCTGATAGATAATTCATTGAGAAATTTGCCGGAATTATTATGCCGTCTGAAGAAGAATGATCAGCTAAATATCGTGTGAAGTTCTCAGATGAATCTACCATTTGTATATTCATTGTACCTGTTTGGTTTAAGGTCTGTAGAAATTGTGTAGCAATGTCCATCTGGGGCGTAGCAAATGGACCTGTGTCAAGATTCTGGGTGTATACTGTTGTTGCTCCAGAAGAGCCGCCTGAAAAGATTGCTCCAAATATTAGTATTAGAATAACTGGAAAGATTAACCCGAAAAATAGGCCAATTACATTACGTAAATAACCACGGCCAAAAAGTTTTAGATCTGCTGCAATTCTTTTTATGCTTGTCATTTTTATTTCCTCTTTTGGTTATCTTTTTTGTCGTTTTGTTGATTCATTATTTCTCCTTGCTCGTTTACTTCTCCACTTACAAGTTTGATGAATACATCTTCTAGACTATCGCGGCGAGTTTGTATCGTACCCCAGTCCATTTTGGATTGTTCTGCGGCTGCTAATGCTGCTAAAGCGTCAATTTTTTTATTTAGTGCTATGCTGATTATGTCCTTGTCTTTGTAGTATTCAACTTTAAGTTCAGTATTTGCCTTTATGTGCTCTGCAAGTTTTTCGCTTCCCTCAATTTCAAGTCTTTCTCCTGACCCATATTGTTCAATTATTTGACTTGATGTACCCATAGCTACGATGTGTCCATGATTAACAATAGCGACTCTGTCTGAAAGTTGCTCTGCCTCTTCAAGGTAGTGTGTAGTTAGGATAACGGTTTTTCCTTTAGCTTTTAGTTTTTTAATAACTTCCCAAATAGCTCTGCGTGCGTTGGGGTCTAAACCTGTGGTTGGTTCATCAAGGAATAAAAGATCCGGAGAATTAACCAGTGAAAGTGCAAGGCCCATTTTTTGTTTTTGTCCTCCTGAAAGATTTTCAAATAAGTTTTTGGCTGACTCTTCAAGTAAGACTTCTCTTAAAATCTGGTCTGGATTTACATCTTTAACTCCGAAGACATCAGCATAATATTTGATTGCTTCTAGTGGTGTAGCTTTTTCAAAGAAAGTGAACTGTTGTGGTATTACGCCGATTTTTCTGTGAAGCTCTGCTCCATTTTTCCACGGGTCTAAGCCCAAGACTTTGACGGTGCCTGAGTCTCTCTTTCTTAGGCCTTCTAAGATTTCAACTGTAGTTGTTTTGCCTGCACCGTTTGGTCCTAATAGCCCAAAAACTTCGCCCTCGTTAACTGTGAACGAAATTCCATCTACGGCTTTCAAGTCACCGTAGTACTTCTTTAAAGAAGTAACTTCAATAGGTATCATTTTTAGTCAATAACCTTCCGGTTTTTAGATTAACCATATTTTTTAATATAGTCGATTGAGTGCATTTTACGGAAGAAATATATAATTTTCGGATTTAAAGTCCTTTATTATTGGTGGTATGGCTGCTTTATATAATGCCACCAGCAGTAGGTACTTATTATTGTGCCTGCAGTGTTGTCCTTCTTTTCAAAATAAATTTGTGTTTGTTTGCTTAACATTATGTGCCTTATGCGGCTTTATAAGATATTACCTATTGTCAAGTCCTAAAAAATGACCTGAATTAATATATTCAGTTATTTTGCTAACTTTTTTTGACGCCTTACCTATTCTGTTCTAATTGATCATCAGTTGAAATTTGAAAAAGGTGTGTGAATGGCGTACATATGGTTCATTACAGTAGTTGTTGTACTGTATTAATTAGTTATACTGGCTTGGATAGTATTTCTTCTCTTCTAAATATTTTCACGCCAACATAGAAGACCGCTATATCTACAACTCCAAGTATGCCAATTAATAGTGCCAATACTGCGGGTCCTAGAATTAATGCCCCTGACATTTGGGCAAAAACTAAACCTAGTACAGGTAACAATAGCATGACACTGATTTGCTGTGCCTCTTTGAAGCCTTTGACTTTTGCAGATATTATAACTGTTAAGCCTATGCTACATAGTGCCAGTGTTGGAGCAACGCCTAAAATCATTATGAGCCATACAGTATTTGGAAGTAGTAACATGCCGTTGAATATGCCGTATGTGATAATATCTACTATTGCAGTGTATATGACAAATGAAATAATTGTAATTATCATAGCTGGAATGAAGCTAACTAGTATTTTTCCCATCAGTAGTTCACTATCTGAAATTGGAGTTGCTAGCAGTGCCTCAATGGTTTTACGTTCTCTTTCTCCTGCGAAGCTATCTGAACTCATAACACTTGATGCCATTATCGGAATTATAAGAAAGAATGGTGCAAAAAAGTATAACGCCATTATGTAGATTAATACTTGCCCCGGTTCCATCTGTGCAATCATTTCTTGGACGTCAAAAGGCAAATTGGGAATTAATGATTGAAAGTCCTGCATCGAAGACTGTTCTGCAGGTGCACTAGAAATTAGCACAATTATGGATGGGAATACAACTGCAAATATTATTGGTAAAATGATTATGGGCAAAAGTACCTGCCAGTTACGTTTAATTTCAAGCCAGTCTTTTCTGAAAACTAACCAAGCATTATGCATATTCATTGTTTTTCCTCCCGGACAAGTTTTAGGTATGCTTCCTCTAACGAAGGCTTAAATGTGTTTACTGATAGCACTTCACCGCCTGCTTCTACTACAGCGCGCACAATTTCCGGGGTTGCTAAACGTGCATCATCAACACTAATTGAAATTGTTGACTCTGTCTTGTTCACATCAACTTTCTTAGATACTTCTTTTGCTTTTATAGCTTCAAGAACTTTAGGTTTCAACTGCGTCAAACTTACTTGGATAATTGGTTGAACATTGGTTTTTTCTCGTAGTTCATCAGGGCTTCCGATTATGATGCATTTGCCTTTATTCATTATCAATACCCTTTTGCACAGTTTTTCAGCATCCTCTAAATGATGTGTGCAAAGCAATATTGTGCGTTTTTCATGTCTACTTAACTGCGCCATTAGATCCCTAATTTCCTTAGCTGCTTCAGGGTCTAATCCCGCGGTAGGTTCATCTAGAAAAAGAATAGGTGGCTTATGCACTGTAGCACGTATTATGGCAAGTTTCTGTTTCATACCTTTGCTAAATGTTGCTACCTTATCACTTCTTCTTTCCCATAGATCAAAAAAATCTAGCAAATCCTTGATTCTATTATGTCTTTCATTTGCATCATTAACCCCGTACGCTTCAGCAAAAAAATTCATGTTCTCATAAGCTGTTAATCGTTCATAAAGGCTAGGATTCTCAGTAAGTATACCTACAGACTGGCGTACTTTCACAGGTTCACTACGAATATTATGCCCTGCAACAGACGCCTCCCCTTCAGTAGGTGCAATTAAACATGCCAACATACGAATAGTAGTTGTTTTGCCTGCACCGTTTGGTCCTAATAGCCCAAAAACTTCGCCCTCGCCAATTTCTAAATTTAAATGATCAACTGCAGTAAATGAGTTGAATTTCTTAGTTAATCCTTCAATAATTATGCTAGACATGTCTATTTACTCATTAGAGCTAATGTATCAGCATATGTGTGCAGATAATTTAAGGTTGATGCACTATACATGTTTAAAAAATAGTTATTGCTTGTACATTAACGTCTAATTAGCTTTTTACGATGTCTAATATAGATTGTTGACAATATAACGGCTTCAAAAAATGTTATAGCACCCAAAAAAACTATTGTTTCAATATCATTAGTTAAAGCTATACCCTTTGGAAGATCTTCATAGGTCAATTTTTCACTGGCAGTAAAGATTGCTTGAAATCTGTATACATTGCCTTGAGTACAAGTCACAACTAAAGGATTCGTTAAGGTAGAATTATTAGTAAAAAACGAACGTTCAGAGTGGTCTTTCATGTGTCCTGAAATTACCCAATGCCCAAAGTAAAAACCCTCTTCAGCAGTTGCAGCAAGCATAATTTTGCCTGCTGTAATGTTGTATACGCCTGGATTTATGTTCGTAGTTCCGCCAATTGACGGCAAAATAATGAGTGTTGCATTACTATCTTCTATTGTTTGTGCAAGCACTGTTGTGTGAACATTACTAGATATGTTTAGTGAAATTGTGGTCACTAAAGTAGCGCTTAAAGCTATCAAAATTAGTGTAGTTACAGAAATTACTATGCCATAAATATTTTTTATATGCATAGAATTCACCGCTATGGCTATAGAATGCTTTTTGCTACTATGTTCGGAGTTTCAAAAACCATTTATTCGTTTGTGGCTACATTTAGAAATAACATGCCAAAAACATCAAAACACTAAAAATATCTCAAAATACGGCATATTTTAAGTCACCAAATATTACTCTTTTATATCAAATTTGGCTTCCAAATTCTTACCTGCCGGGTAATTTTTCTTAAAAACAACTTTGAAAATGTAAAAAATTTCACTTACCTCTAAATGGTTTTTCCATTTTTATGATAGTCAAAATTAAAATACTAATGCTTCATAACATAGGGCAGTAACCTATGGTGCATAGGATATGAAACTCAATAAAACAGACGAAAGCGTTGTAGCTGCCTTAAAAGATGGCAAAGAGTTAACTCTTGCTGAGATCACCGAATTATCTGGTCAACCTTCAAAAAAGGTTTTCAAATCGCTTAGGAAACTTTTTGAAAACGAACTTATTGACTCAAACGCCCGAAAATACAGACTTATTGTGGCTCCAGACAAAATCAAAGAAAAACTCGCCAAGAAAGGCACTGCTGAATCCCCCAAAGAATAAACCAGTTTCCCTATACTTCTTTTCAAAATTTAAGCAGCAACTTGTTCGATTATAGTTTTTTACATTTATTTTAGTTAAAAATAGACCTATTAGAGAGCCTCGAGCGGGCCTTGCTCCCGCGGCCTGCTGCTTACAAGGCAGCCGCTCTACTGGGCTGAGCTATCGAGGCACCCTATTGCCCAATACCAGCAAGCATATGGTGCGACTAAATAAAAACTTAACCATTCTCTAAAGAGATTTTGCTTAATGTCCTCATATGTCAGTAAATATTATGCTTCTCGGCCGCATGTCATAATGCTTATACAAAAGAAAAACTCATTAGTTACTGCAACAAACTAAACGCCTTTCATTAATTGCATGGAAAATCTATGTCTATTCTATGTAAAAACCAACAAAAATCTACCTGTGTAGCACAACGCTTATATTGGATTAAGATGCATCTACTGTTCCGGCAACATATGCGCGCGAAAAATAAGCTTCTTTGCAAGCTAAGTTTCGCCAAAAAACATGTGTAAATGCCCTCGGAAAGTTGGACAAAAAGCGACAAAAGCCTTATATGGCGGGATGGCGCTTCTAACTGTTCCAGCAACATCATACGTTGCAAATAAAAGATGCAGCTCCCGTTCTACCGAATGGGGGTGAAGGGCGAGATGAGCTCCTATATGTCACGAGGAACTCACAATGACGCCATGCATAGGCCAAAAGCGACGCGAAACATAATAACGTAAGGTTTCATCGAACGCCAATAGACACCACCAAGGCCCAGACATGTTACGC
>CAYSWL010000144.1:0-5744 GCA_964434745.1 uncultured Candidatus Bathyarchaeia archaeon
AAACCCGTTTCCTGTTAAAGTCAAACGGTATCTCATCAACCTTCTCATACTTAGTGATTTCCACATTTCGATACCCTAAGATTGCTTCATCAAGAGGACTTTTCAATCCAGTTTGATAGAAACTATTCAAAAACGAGTATAACAGAACTTTATCATTACTTTTAGCCTCACTATCTATATGCATAACTAACGCAATTTTATTATCCGTAAGCGTTCCAGTCTTATCAGTACATAATATGTCCATGCTTCCAAAATTCTGAATAGCTGGCAATCTTTTAACAATAACACCTTTCTTAGACATCGCAAGAGCACCTCTTGAAAGATTTATAGAAAGAACCATTGGCAACAGCTCAAGCGACATCCCTACAGCTAACGCTACAGCAAAAAGAAGCGCCTCTAACACATCTTGCTTAAAAAGCGCATTAATGAAAAAGACAAACAAGACTAGCATGAAAATAACTTGTAAAATTAGAAAACCAAACTTCCTAAGACCTCTATCAAACTCTGTTTCAGGAGATCTTTCTACAAGCTTTTTAGAAATCTTTCCAAACTCTGTACGATTCCCAGTTCTCACCACTACAGCTATACCTGTTCCGCTAACAACAGATGTGCCCATAAACAGATAATTAACCCACTCCGAAATAGACACACCAACTAGGATAGGCGGATTAACTATCTTTTCAACGGGAAACGACTCCCCAGTTAACGATGATTGATTAACGAAAAGATCCTTCGCGTTAATGATACGTGAATCCGCAGGAATAATGTCGCCTGCTGATAGAAGAATAATATCTCCAGGAACAATTTCACTTAACTTTACTTCTTTTTTCAAACCATCTCTAACTACAGTTGCAGTGGTGGCAACTTTTGACTTTAATAGTTCTGCTGCTTTCTCAGCTTTAGACTCTTGAAACAAATCCAGACCAATACTAAGCACAACAATCGATAGTATGATTGCTGAGTTGATTGTCTCGCCAAGAACACCTGAAATTATGCCTGCAAAAAGTAAAATAATTAATAAAGGATTACTTAGGTGAGAAAAGAACTCAAAAATTATTGTCTTTTTCTTACGTTTGGTAAACTCGTTATAGCCGTATGTCTCAAGGCGTTCTGATGCTTCTTCACAAGATAGCCCCTGTACAGAGGTATTTAATTTCTCAAAAACTTTCTCTAACGGTAGATTAAGCGACTCTTCAGTACTTAATGATGTGTTGAGGTGCAAACTTTCGTTTGATTGTGATGATTGGGCCTTGTAAACGACTTTCACTACTATCCCCCAACAATAAGCACCTCAAAGTTTATCCAATACTAACTACTATGGCATCTATTCATCCTAATATTAGTATCTAACAATATTTCAGGATCGGAGATAATTTTTTTCAGAAACAATAATTAACGTTCTTGCAGAATGTATATGGTGGTGTACTTTTTGACTCAGCTCAAAGAAAAAGAATCTGTAAAGCAAAAAGAGTTTGAGTGCAGTCTTTGTGGAGCAAAATTTAAAACGCAATTAGATCTTATCACGCACAAAAAAGAGTATCACGGAATCGTATAAACTCAATCTGCCGACAATTTTGTGCAAAATTGCGCATTTTTTTTATTTTTCTAACTGACTGGTCAAGATGTGGTTCGGTTAACCAATTAGTCTTGAAAATACATTACTTTTTTAGATTTAGTTAATTTTTATTATATTTGTTGTCTGATAATTTTTTTATGATTTGATATAAACTTGGTATGTTTCATGATTAATTTTTTCGTTTTAATCATCAAAATTATAATATTCCTGTAGAAGAATATTTATAACTCTAAAGGAAAGTAATTGTTGTGGAGATAACAAGATGTTAACAAATACCAATATCAACCAAAAAACCCCAATAAAAAACCGAAAAATCCGCATGGACTGCAAACTACATTCCGAAGTCTCCAAGGTCGGAAAAGGATGTATAGCCAAATAAACATAGACTGCCAAAGCAAAACAAAACTAATACACTGCGAAGACTGCCTCTACAACAAAACCTGCAACACCAAAAACGAACTAAAAAACAACAAAACCTGCAACACCTTCATAGCCAACGGAGAAATCCAAAATTGAAAAACGCTGAAAACATCGCAGTCATACAAAATACACAACAAATAATCGAACTACTAAAAAACATCAACGAAGTACTAACCAAAACAATAAACGCAAAATGCCTACCCACCGACCTACAAACACAAGTAAATAACCTCCAACAAAACACCCAAACCATCATCAACACAATACACGACCCAAAATACGGAGACTACTGGCTATGTCTATAGACTACTGCCCAAAAAACATACTACTCCGATGCATCCTATGCCACAGCATCTTCAAATTATACAAACACTACCACAAAAACCAAACCGCCTACTCAGAATTCGAATGCAATTGCGGCCGCATAATAAAAATTAAAGAAACACTCCAACAAAACACAACCTGCAAAGCCAAACAATATACAGAACCCTGCAGAAACATGGAAAATGTCACAATAAAAACTAAAAAATGAACTACTTCCCTTCTATATTTCTAAGTACAATCAAATTCAAAACTATTCGATTAAAAATAAATTCAAAAAAATATGATAAGCCAATATGTGTTAACTTACTGCTAAAGCTCCTCCAACAATACCTAATATCGCACCTATAACAAAGCCACCCATACCAAGAAAGCTAATTACTGAAAAAACCAAAATTACGACTCCCCACGCAAAGTGTTCTGATGGCCTAAAATATAGCATAACTGAGCCTAATAGCACAACTATGCCCGCTATTAACCCTGCAATCATAAATCCAGTCATTAAGCCAAAAGGAAACCCCCAACTGCCCATCATACCCGTAAAACCCCCCATCATTCCACCCATCATACCACCGAAAAAACCATAATTTACACCATAGGACGTTAGCATAACAATACTTAAAATACTATTCACAATTATCAAAATTCCACCTATGATTGATAAAATAAATACAATAGATTTCTTACCACTTTGCATACCTATCAACTCCTTCTAGCTCTCTTATCATGATCGCTAAATTATCTCTTTGAATAATATTTACCAACTCCCAAAATCATTATTCTTATTCATATTCTACCATTCTGATAAACTGCCCATGCCAATTGTGATACCAAACTTCACCTGAATGGCCATTGACACTTAACATTCCAATTATTTGACTATTTCTTGAAAAATCAATAGTATAATATCCATAGAATACTTCTGGCTCATGAGCTTGTGCATTAGGAAAATTTTGATCTAACCAGCTTTGAGCAATATTCACCGCTTCTAATGAAGTAACTGGCATTACTAAAGCTGGATTTCTTGACCACCGCATATGACCATATTTATCATTCCACATCATATTAGGACCAGGCTCTAAAAAGACATTACCAGTATTTTTATCAACTAAAACTTCAAAGGCATTCCTACCAGTATTTTCCTCCATTATAATTGCATAATAATGATTTGAAAATTCCATAATTTCCTTAACATTCAAATTAGAACCTTGCCTTAACGCATATTGCTCAGCTAACACTTTAGCTTGATCAACATCGTCTAATGGTGCAGAAGGATAAAAAATAGGTGTAACTGAAAACACAACTACAACAGCTACAGCTACTAATCCAACAATCAATGTTATCATAGCTGATTTTGGAAACATACGATTTTCCTCTCAAATTATCTCTAAACCATGAAGCACATGCACTACTATTACCATATAGAAAGTAACGGCTAGACTTGTATGGAAAAACCACCAAGACCTATATTTTTTTGAGAACTTAAAGGCCAATACAAACCCTGCAAAAACTAAAAGAAGCATAGTTGGGTAAAGCACTATTCCTGTGCCAAGATCCGGATAAGCTACAGCCGGTCTTGAAATTTGCTGGGTAAAATGTATAGAGACAAACATTAAGGCAATTAAGTTACCAAACATATGAATTGTAAGCAACGTTCTATAATGCTTTGGGTAACGTCTTTTAAGCAAATGATAAGCTGGAATAAAGAACGCCACAAAGAGCACTCCAGCCCAACTAAACCAATGATGAACTAATTCACCTGCAAACTCATAATGCAAAAGAAGTATACGTGCATATACCATATACATTAAAATGCCTGTAATTATAAGCAGGGATACTGCAACCCATAATCGATAATCTTTAAAAACATTCTGCAAAAACACACCTAATATAACACTGACATAGCCATTAATAAATTTTAAAAATACAAAAAACAACATAATATTACAGTATACTATAGCAGCAAACAAAACAAACCAGTGCCTAAACAACCATTACACAACACCAACCACAACACATACTACCCATTTCAACTCAACTATGATCATACCTAAAAAAATTCCAAAACAAACCCCTTATACCCAAACATAAATTCACAAAAAATAGAACCAAAAACATCTCCTTAGCATTTGAATTTTAACTTAATTATTTTAGATTGATTAAATGATAGTTATACTCTTTTTAACGCAGCTGAAACTGATTTATGGAAAATTTAATATAATTACATTATAAAACAGCTGGTAGGGTTCAGGCATGGGCGAAAACCGTAATCCATACAAACTCACAACTATTGCTGCCACAATATTATGCTTAATTCTATTTTCCACACTAATATACACTATAGTTGTTAGTCCTCCATTACCTAATCAAGATAATTCGCAAAAAGATAGTTACATATCCCAGCTAGCTTCTATGCAAGTTCACCTTGACGGCAACGTTTCCGAACTTAACAACCTTAATCAACAAATAATAACACTCAACTCTGAAAGTTCAAACTTAAAAAACCAAATAATTGATCTGCAAAACCAAATAGCTGCAAAAAATAACCAAATAACTAACTTAACCACCCAACTTAACACCGACAAAACAAAAATCACCAACCTAGAATCACAACTAGCTGAAAAAGAATCACAATTAACTGAAAAGAAATCACAGTTAGCTGAAGCTGAATCACAAATCAGTGCTCTTAATGACTCAGTTGAAGCAAAAATTTCTCAAATCTCAACTCTTACTGATCAGATAGGTGATTTGAATTCTGAAATATCTTTCTTAAACAGTCGAATTGACGACCTCTATAGTCAAATCGTAACAAAAAACTATGAAATAAGCAATCTTAAAACCTCTATACTCGGCAGCATGATAACAATGCTCATTGCTAAAGAAACCACAGTATTATTCGACAACTTGACTTTATGTTTACCTCTTGGAGAATCTTTCAACTATACTTTTTCAGCACAAAAGGTTGGCTATTTATCCTTAGAATTCAAAACTAACGAGCTTCCAAAAGACTACTCAAGTGTCCACTCAGGTATTAGAATGGAATATGACGGAGAAATAAAAGGCCTTGGCGCCCTTGTCGATGTAGAAGGAACTGCATACTTCCCAATAATGCCAAGCAACAACATCAACTTAACAATATCCGGACTAACTAGACCAATCAACAAAAACGTCACAATAACCTACCACTACTAAGGAGGCCAATAATCCTCCAACAAAACACCCAATCCAACAAGCAACCAAATACATCAACCAAACAAGCCCAAAACCTACAAAATTTAGTTAACTCCACTTGGAAAACACGTAAATTCGCCTTTGCAAGAATCATTAACTTAAATGCAGCCTATATACAACCTGAGCGTAGGATGCAAGGTTAAAATGTTCTCTCTGCTTCCACCACTTGCCCCTTTCAAATGCAGCTTGTATCCTG
>CAYSWL010000145.1:0-4722 GCA_964434745.1 uncultured Candidatus Bathyarchaeia archaeon
AAGCCATTAAATGTCCTAAATGTGGCAAATCAATACCGGCACACTCTAAGTTCTGCCCTGAATGCGGAAACTCAATTTCAACTTAAGGAGGAAAAAACGTGTCTGAGGCTAGGCGAGAACTGTTAACGGTCGGAGCTTTCTTTATTATACTTGTCTTAGCCATAGTACTCTACGCTGCAGGCACAATTAGCCTAGAGTTTGTGATACCTATCGTGCTGGCTTTATTGGGTGCTTGGATGATAGTACTAGCAATAATGCGCAGTTCCAAACCGGTTAAGTATGAACGCGGCGCATTTAGCACATTAGCGATAGGATTATTTCTAATTGCAATAGGTGGCGCTTGGTATCTTACTTTAGCAATCAACTGGCTCTATGGCGTTGCATTATTGCTACTCGTCTTTGCCATTCTTGCTGTTGCTGCTGCGTTAAAAAGAAGATAATTACCTTTTCTTTTTCTTTTTGTTGTAAACATTTTTGTATTTCATTGTATAGTCACTGTTGCAGAAGGCTTACAGTTATGAGTGAAGAAACTATCGGCCATGGCACATGGTACGACATGATGGCCAAGAAGGTAATTGACCGCGAACGCCAACTACACAGAAACATGGAAAAAGTCCGTACTGAGATGGGTCTAGGGGCGTCGGGTTTCCCTCACATTGGCAGTTTAGGTGACGCGGCGCGTTCGTACGCAGTCACTTTAGCATTAAAGAATTTAAGCTGTAATTCTGAGCTTGTTGCATTCTGTGATGACAAAGATGGATTACGCAAAGTTCCAGCTGGATTACCAAAAGATATGGAGAAATATTTAGGATACTCAGTTTCAACCATACCAGACCCATTTGGCTGTCATGAAAGCTATGGCAAACATATGAGTTCGTTATTACTTGATGCATTAGATAAGTGTGGTATAAAATACCAATATTATTCTGCAAATGAAGTCTATAAAAAAGGTTTACTGTTGAACGAAATTAGAACCATACTTACAAACGCTAAAAAAGTAGGCGAAATAGTAAAAGAAGAAGTTGGCCAAGAAACCTATACAGAGGTATTACCATATTTTGCAGTTTGCGAAAAGTGCGGTCACCTTTACACCACAAGAGCATACAAGTTTAATCCCGATACAGACAAAGTCACTTACAAATGCGAAGGCTTAGAGATTCGAGGTAAACTCATTAAAGGCTGTGGCTATGAAGGCGAAGCCGACATAACAAAAGGAGAAGGTAAACTGACGTGGAAAAGCGAATTTGCAGCACGTTGGAAAGCACTTGATATACGTTTTGAGGCATACGGTAAAGATATTGCAGATTCAGTGCGAATTAATGATAGGATTTGCCGAGAAGTACTTCAGTTTGAACCGCCTAGTCATGCTAAATACGAAATGTTTCTCGATAAAGGCGGAAAGAAAATTAGTAAATCAGCAGGAAATGTGTTTACCCCACAAGTCTGGTTCAGATATGGTTCTCCGCAATCTTTGCTGTTACTTATGCTTAAACGCTTTGTAGGCACACGAACCTTAGACGTTTATGATATACCAGCCTATATGAATGAACTGGATACGCTTGAAGATGCATATTTTGGTAAAAAACAAGTAAGCGAAAAGGACCTAACTAAACTTCGTGGGCTTTACTTGTACTGTCATGTCATGCAGCCTCCTTCAAAGCCAAGCATTCATGTGCCTTACAATCTTATGGCGTTTCTAGTCAAGATGGCACCTAAAGACTGCACAGAATCATTCATTATCGATAAACTTCAAAGCTATGGATATTTATCCAAAAACCAGCATCTTGATGAAGACCTTAAGCAACGTATAGAATATGCTACCAACTGGACTCTTGACTTTGAGGAAATTAAAGAAACTCCAATCACACTTACTGCACAACAAAAAGCTGCCGTTGAATATCTCATACAAATATTACAAGCTGAAGAAGATCCAGATAAAATTCAAAATGGTATTTTCAACGCCGCAAAAAACAATGACTTCCAACCGCGTGAATTCTTTAAAGTGCTGTATACCATATTAATGGGCGCACCTCAGGGGCCAAAACTTGGACCTTATGTATTGGCCATGGGTAAACAAAACGTTATAGCCGCATTAAAAAGGACAATAAAATAGCCTAAACAAGCAAATTTCGGGCATATCGCCCCTATTTTTCATTTTTAGCCAGTTTACTCGCTCATATCATGCATAAGACTTTTATGTTCACACTACAAACTAGATTGTAGGTAATTTTTTATGGGAAGTATTTGGGTAGGAGCTTTTATAGGCTTCTTGGTGATGGTAGTAATGGGCATTTTCTTTCCTTTTATTGGACAGCTAATTGGCGGCTTTATAGGAGGCCTTATTGCAGGTGCTATAGCAGGCGGAGTTGGCCGCGGAGCAATGGCAGGATTCCTCGCAGGCATATTTAGTGGAATAATTGTTGCCATACTTGCCATCTTAGGTTTGGGAATTGCTGGAGGGTTAGCAGGTGGAGTAGCAGGCGGCATATTTGGAGCATTAGCAGGATTAGGTGTAGGTCTTTTAGCAATTCTAGCATTAGTTTTTGGAGCGATAATATCTGCAATCGGTGGACTAATCGGCGGCCTAATTAGAAGATAGACATTAGCAGATATTACAGCTTATTTATCATCTTTTGTTAGCATAGCTTTTACTTTTTCTGTATATGGATTAGTAAAGGCTTCATTTTCAAGTTTATTACCTTCACTAAAGAAGTGATCAAAACCGCGCCCCATTGAAGCACCTCGTTTGGTATGTTTGTCTAGAGCAAAATCTGGGATAGGTAACTTTTTTCCTTCGTCACGTTCACGGTAAACAAGGGTAAGTAAATCATCAGTGATTCGGCTTTTTGAGCTGCGACATAAACATACAACAGCATTTACCAAAAATAATCTTTCTGATGAGTCCCCGAGTTTTGACTTTTCAGATTGATACTGTTTTAGCATAAGATCTATTAGAATAGGCATGAGAGGATTGGCAGGCCCAACATCTTCGCTTGCAATAATTTTAAGTCTATTCCACAATATAGTAGGGCCAGACTTGCCAAACGATTCCAGTTCAGCAGCAAAATGCACTGCTTCATACTCCATCCCCCGTCGTATGCACTTTTGCAGTGCACTAAGCAACTCATGCAAATCATAACCACTACTGGTAGATGCCATATCTTGATTCACTTTTACTTACAGTTGATTCTAAATAACCAATAAGTTTTCCGTCATTTTTCACATTCAGAAGCAGTAGTTTGACTTTTCTTTTTCAGCAATGGAATAACAAATTCAACCATAACAATCAACATGATAAGTATAACCATTATCGGCACAAGAAGTGAACTGCCAAAGCTGCTTTCTTGCACCACAATTGGAAGCCAACCTAACCAAGGAATACGCATTATAACTTTTCCCTCGACTAGATCTTGATTAATTGCACCTTGGAGTATGCGTGCATCGCTAGTCAACCAGCCATCATGAGCACCTTGAGGATCTGCCGGCCAGTCAACTGGTGGATTACCGTCACCTTTAGTAAAGAAATATAGTTTGCCATCAATCTCAGTTTTATCTACAAGCCGATGAACAATAAGTTCGCTTGGGAGATCAGGCCTATGGTAAACTATTATATCACTATTCGGATAGTCAAAGTTTAGTTTATCAGGCTCCACATATTGTATGACAATTAAATCACCCTTGTGCAAAGTATGATCAAAAGGATGCGTTACCGATAACCAGTCGTCACACGCGCCACCATAAGGAACACACATACTACCGCTTATCACCGCTAGCACAGGCACAATTTTTGTCCCTAGAACTGCTTGTGAACCAAACCATAAACCAAAAACTGCACCTATTATAAGCAATATAACAAACGCAGACTGAAACCAGCTCGTCTTCCATAACTTCTTAAAATATGCAGCCAAACAAAATCGCCTTCCCTGTAATGACCATTACTGTTTAAAATGGCGAACAATCTAATATTTACTTCTTCGTGTACCAACATTATTAGGTAATATTACCAGAAATTAGTGCCTCATCACTGAAACATAATCGCAACATTAATTGTTCATTAGACCTTAGTTGTTATTGGCGTTTTGGCTTGTTTTAAGATTTGCATATATGTTTGTTTGACCTTTTTATCTAGCAGGCGCGGTTTTTATGCTATATTTCGAAAAATTATCAAAGCATGCCCTAATTTTTCACTCATTTAGCAGTCTAACAGTAGAAGAACTCAACAACCTACACCTACAAATCCAAAACAACTACAACACATAACCAAAAACACCTCTACAGAGCCAGATAAGCAAAGAAACATCGGCACAAACCATCCTTTTAAGCACACACTAAAAAACCAACTACTCACACCCCACTACTAATCCACTACAAACCCTACCTCACCTCAAACCATAGCAACTTAAATTTTTAAGTTAAACCAAACCAACATACATAAAAACATACACACCAAAAACCACTACTAAGACAGGTTTTACCATTGCCAAAAAACTACACAATAAAACAAGAAGACTAAGAACATAGAGGAGATAGAAGCAATATTTCCAATCTTTAAAGCCTACTTAGATTCAACCAAAGCAAAAAATACCAAAACCAAAAAATAAGCATAAACAAAAAACATACTATAGCGGTAAAAAAAACAGCACACAATTAAAACCTAAAGTACTGTTAATAAGAACGAAGTAGTAGTTTATAAAGCAAAGCACACTAAAGGCAGCACCCATG
>CAYSWL010000145.1:4732-5651 GCA_964434745.1 uncultured Candidatus Bathyarchaeia archaeon
TTATGCGTTGTTTAAGCGAAGCAGACCTGTTTTGCCTTCTATTGTGGAGTTGGGTTTAGATTTGGGCTATGATTAGGTTTACATTGATTTTCCAAATCTTAACTGTTGTGTGGTGGTTAAGCGTTGTAGTCCTAGAAGTGGTAAGTGTGGTGTTATGGGAAAACTGCTTAGTTTTGAGCAACAATTTTTTAACAAGAGGCTTTCTATGGTGCGTGTTGTTGAGCATACTTTTAGTATGTTGAAAAAGTTTCGCATCTGGGCAGATGCGTTTAGAAATCGGCTTAAACACTACGAAACAATGGCTAATATCGTATGTGGGTTGGTTAATTTTAGGATTCTGCAAACCACAATAGTTTAAGAAACAACAAAAATAGTTAAAAATCAAAAAAATCAAACAACACAATTACGACTAAGGTCTAATAGAATTTTTATAGTGTTATATCGTATTTTAGTATTTTAATATTGGCGATTAAACAAAATTTTATATATTACGGACCAGACGTTAAAATTAGGAGAGAAAATGTATTGAAAAGATTTTACTCCAAAAAATCAATATTTTCTGTTATGGCTATCCTATTGCTGACTACGTCTGCGCTACTGACAAGTGTTTCTTTCGCTCAAGCTGAATCTTGGACTATAGATACCTATACTTACTTAGTTGCTATACCTAACCCGGTACAAGTTAATACCCCCGCCTTCATTTCAGGATGGCTTGACAAAACCCCACCATACCCTCTAACATGGGGAGGTACTCCGTATAAGGACATTACTATAACAATGACCGAGCCCGACGGAAACGTAGAAACCCTAGGACCATTCGAAGCTGACACTATTTCAACCTTCTATGCCCTGGTCACACCTACTCAAGTTGGTACCTACAAATTCCAAGCACACTTCCCTGAACAGGTAATTAACATCC
>CAYSWL010000146.1:0-5584 GCA_964434745.1 uncultured Candidatus Bathyarchaeia archaeon
CTTTGACTTCAGGCTTTAAACGGCCAAGACGCTCCCAGTTATCATCCATTAAATTCACACGACTTTAGAATGCATTATGCAACTGGCGCCCTAAAAAACTTGACATTACTTAGAAACCAAGCACTTGGGGTTCTTTTTGCTGTTGAAGTTACCGAGCTGTGTGTGGGAGAGGCACTAACAAGGCTTTAAAAGTGATAAGTTAAATGGTGGTTTCCTGAGGATTCAAAATATGTGCAATACAGGAAAAGGAACCATTACTCGAGACAAACGAGGAACATACCAACTCTATATATCTGCCAAACTGGTTGATGACAGCATGTTTCCATTAAAATGCAACCACTCCTTGCCTGTTACAATCAGCTTTGTTCCCAACCAAACAAGCATCACTATAGAAAAAGCAAAAGAAAGCACTTGAACATCAAGGGTAAAGAATGACTTTAACACTGTAAATTATCTAATGAATCCGAATAGCCAGGCTATGCTCTTGCAGTGTCAAGCGGATTTTCCAACTCCAGAGTCGGTATTACCCTGCAAGATACATAAGACACCCGCAAAGCAATAATTTAAAAATTTAGGTTAATTCTGAATATACTAATAAATAATTACTAAATATTTTTTCATCTAAACAAGTTAGCGATAAATTAATAAGCAAGCGATTGCTTATGAGTTTTTTTGCTTAATTTTCAATTAAAAGCAAAGGTTGAATTATAATGATGACAATTTCAGTAAAAAACAAAATTTCCTGTTTATCTATCATCTTAATGCTTTTGGCATCATTATTCTTAGCATTAACTGCCATCCAAATTGCCAAAGCAAGCACCTTGTTTAATGATGGTTTTGAAAGCGGTAATTTTAATGCTTGGACAGGTACTGGAGGACTAGGAACATATAGCTCAACAGTAGAGACAAACCATCCCACTGAAGGAACCTACAACGCATTATTTACAGTAAGCACCAATGAAGGTCGATCGTATGCCTATAAAACAGGCCTCAGTATTTCCTCAGCTTTAAACTTCCGCTCTACAGTGGAATTTTTTAATGTTTATGCTATGCCTAGAGATGGAACTCAAGAAATAGATTTCAACGAGTTATATGATCCTACAACAGGACAGTACGCATGCATACTAATTCGATATGACACTGGCAATCTAAAATGGGGCTTACTTTATGGCACAGACGGTGGAACACTTAATTGGGTTTGGGAAACTACGCCATCCAACCCAACAGTTGAAACAGTTTATGATGTTTCCCTCGTAATTGACAAAGGAAACTCTCTTGTAAAATTGTACGTTGATAGCATTTTAAAAGTGTCTAGTAGCTGGTCAGTTACCGCTTCAAGTTTCGGCGTTTATGCAGGTTCCTTAGGCGTATTTACATCACCTTTTGGGGATTTTCAAATGGCTGTTGATAATGTTGCCGTAACTGATTCTACTGCCCCTATTTCTCAATATACTTTGACCATAGCTGTTCAAGGTTCTGGGAATACTGCTCCGTCTATTGGTGCCCACCAATATAGTTCTGGTTCAATTGCTTCTATCACGGCATATCCAAGCTCTGGCTGGAATTTTAGTAATTGGCTACTTAATGGTACAAATGTGGGTTCCATTAACCAATACAATTTGACGATGAACGCCAACTATTATCTAACCGCAATATTCACCGAAACCATAGGAGAGCACTTGTTTGATGATGGATTTGAATCAGGTGATTTTGATGAATGGAGTGGAACGATTACCACCTCGGGTGGATCAGCAACAGTTACATCAAACGAAAAACATACTGGAACATATAGTGGTCAATTTCACATTGACTCTGGTAGCGGCACAAGAAGAGCTTATAGTTACATAAACTTAAACAATCTATCTGAGCTTTATGCAAGCGCGTACATCTATATACCTAGCTTATCTTTGACTAGTGGTCAATCGTTATGGTTAATACAATTTGCAGATTCTAGTAATTCACCGCTGGCGTCCTATGGAGTTAGAGCTGATGGGTCGGGAACTTGGTGGGCAACTCAATCAGGTGATTACCCATATGTTCTGGGGTCTTCTGGTCCAAGTACTGCTGGATGGTATCTACTTGAAGTATATTTTACGCATGCATCTTCAGGGCCAACATTACTGTTAACAGTTAACGGCGTTGAAGTTGGCGCATCATTAAATCAGGATACAAGCGGTTTCAATAATGTTGGAATCGCTCGATTTGGTGTAGGATACTATCCTGGTAGTTCTACAATAGCAGTAAATGTAGATGACGTATCAATCGACACAGAATCAACTTCACCACCTGTACAGTATACTTTAACTATAGGTGTTCAAGGTTCTGGCACTACCACTCCAACTGCTGGCATACATCAATACAATGATAGTTCAGTGATCTCTGTTTATGCAAACCCTAGTTCAGGCTGGACATTTAATGGTTGGTTACTTAATGGTACAAACGTCGGCACTACTAATCCATATAATTTGACAATGAACGCAAATTATTACCTAATCGCAACCTTCACCGAAATAGCACCAACTATGCAACTTCATACTTCAGGTCATCAAATCTTGGGCGTCTACAATAACGAAGATTACCTGAGAGGGATTGGACGGCCTGGAGATATTGATTCTATTGGCATCTGGGGTGGAAAGGGTGAGTCCGTTTTTGATATTTATTCGCTTAAATGGGTAACAAACATTACGGAGCAAATAAGAAGAATGGATGAAACATTTGTTTGCTATAGGGACGTATGGCATGTTAACATGATTCGAATGTTCATCCCAGCTAATTGGTGGTATATCGATACTTTTGATCCAAGTGATTATGACTCTTTTGCTTCAAGTACAACAGTAAGCTATAGAGATTATGTCGAGTTAGTCGTTCAGAGAGCTCAAGCAAATAGTATATACGTTGATTTTTGTCCCTACAGTGCAGTAGATTACTACACGGCAGCAAATTATAGCGCCGACCAATGGGAAGGCGAGCCAGGAGGTTGGATATCAGGAAGCCCCGCAGAATCTTTCGTATATAGTATTAGCGCAAACGAAACTGAAGCATGGTGTATTTGGTGGGCAAGCGTTATAAATAGACTAGGTAATTATTCCAATGTCATTTTTGAGATTTGGAATGAGCCTGGTAATAATCAAGCACTTTTCTTTAATGACGCTATTTCTATATATAAAACAATAAGAAACTTGGGAAACGATAATCTAATTTTCATGCAATGGCATTCAACTTTAAATCCAACAGTTACAGAACTCGAATGGGTTCCAACGTTCAATTCACAATTAACTAATGCAATTGGTTCACAACCAACAAACATTGTATATACAGCTCATCCCTATCGGTACGCCCCTGGTTTTGTCCCTAATTGGTACACAAATTATACTGATGTTAAAGCCCAAGTTACTCAAGCAATCTCTTATACACGAAGTGGAGGAATTGATGTCCCCGTTGTTTTCAATGAAATGGGGGTTTGTTCGGCTGTATGCGATAGTGCTGAGTATACATTCTGGAGCAGTCTACTTCAAAGCGCTAAGGAATTGGGCGTCGGTGTTTGTCCCTATTATTGGTTCTACACAGGTCAACCCGGATGGTATGGTGAAGGACTCCTAACTTCAAACATCTGGGATTCGCAATCCTCATCACCAACGCCCTCTCAGGCAGGACAAATATTCATTGACAGTTACTAAACTGTCTGAGTCCCAGTGATTGTTACTTCAGTGCTAAAAGTAGTTCTGGGCGATAATTTGACATCAAGTTGAAATGTAAAAGTTGCGGTCGTTAACTCATTGGGGTTGAGTCTTATCCCTTCTTTATCCCAGGTTATCATGCTGGTACTTACTCCTTGAAATTTTGCGGCCATACTTAAAGTCACTGGGACAGTTCCTGTGTTTCTAATCGATACTTGTCGTGTTATTGGTGTTGAAATAGTGACACCGTTTCCCCAATCGATTCTGTCTTCACTGCAACTTAGCTGAATTGTTGTTTGATTACTAGTGGGTGCGGGGGTCGGTGCTAATTCAGCAGTAGTTCCAGAACCAGGAATAGTAATTTGTGTAGTAAGGACTGCAACGACCATAGGAATAATAAGTGCTAAACTGACCAAAACAGAAGTAATCAAAATCCTTCTTTTCAAAAATCGTTCACCCCCAGCTAGAATGAAAAAATGTTCAAAATTATTAAACCTAATGTAAATTTAAGCTAATTGGCATTATAGCCCTAACTATTAGGTATCGGACTCATTGAATATGATCCTAATGAAGCAAATGGTAGTTTTGTTTGATTAGTTTGAATAGTTTTAAATCAATGTGTTTACTAACAATTGTTTTCCCTCGCTGGTTGGTATGCTTGTTTTCCAGTTGAACCTTGGGATTTGGGTGCTGTTTGTTGTTTCAGTGTGTAGTCACATATTCTTTTTAGTCATCTGGGGAGTCCTTTTTTTGTACATCCAAACTTTAACTTGAGAGGTAACAAGTAAACATGAGCATTTTAAAAAACAAGACTCTTTCCATCCTGTTAATCTTCACTTTCGCAACCGCATTAGTCCTAACCTATAGCAGCCAAACAGTCAAAGCCGTAACCACCCTTGAAGTGCCAACGGCAAGTTACCCCACCATTCAAAGCGCCCTAAACGCCGCAAAAGACGGCGACACCATAAAAATCGCCTCAGGCACATACAACGAAAACATAAACTATGACGGCTATGCACTTGCCGTCTCAAGTGGTTTATCTCAACCCAAATCAGGTATCACCCTGCAAGGCGAAGCAGGCACCATAATTAACGGTGCAGTAACGCTGCTTTACCTAAAACAATTCAAAATTGAAGGATTAACCGTTACCGGCGACTTAACATTGGGCGACTGCAAAGCTTACGGGTATCTATCATACAGCGTTGTAAGCAACGTTCAAGTTGGGTCAATACTATCTATAGGCGGGCCATACAACACAGTTGTTGATAGTCAAGTTAAAATGTTGATTCTTAAGGGCGCCAACACAAAAATGGAGTTTCCAGCCTACAACACAAATGTAGAAAATAACCAGTTAAGAGGACTTGCCATACAAGCAGGCTCCCACAGCAACACCATAAAAGGCAACACAATCGCACACGGTGAAACCGGAATTTCTGAGGAACCCTCAAAAACTTACTACACAACCGGAAACAACCAGTTCATTAACAACACCATAGCCAACAACAACGTCGGCATATACCTTTACTGTTCCACCGGTGGTAACGGCGCTGCCTCGCACAGTGCAGACCAGCTAATACAAAACATAATCAGAGACAACGCAGTAGGCTTAACGCTTTCTGCTTCCAGCCAATTCGTTGTAGGCAACATAATCTACCATAACGACTTCTTCAATAACGGTGTCCAAGCAAAAATTAACAATCCAGTCACGAATGTTTGGGACGACGGAGCAAGAAAAGGCAACTATTGGAGCGACTACACAGGCTTGGACAGCAACGGTGACGGCGTTGGTGACACTCCCTACGTTATAAACGCTGAAAACAGCGATAACTACCCCCTGATGCATCCGTATTCGGCGCCTAACGTTCCAGCGCCCACTCCCAGCGTAACGCCAAGTCCTGCTCCTTCAT
>CAYSWL010000147.1:0-5452 GCA_964434745.1 uncultured Candidatus Bathyarchaeia archaeon
TACTGCAAAACATGCCACTTAACACAACAAGCGCACCTAAAAGAGTAATGCAAATTGTACACAACTTCGAAAAAACAGACAGATATATTGTATAACTAAGTGAGTTAAACTTCTTTTCACGTTTCTTTTTTTAAAAAAAAGAAAAGGAAATGTTTTGGTCAATATTTTGATTTATGCACGTTTTCGTAGCAATACTGCTGCTGCGCCTATGACTGCAATGATAACTACTGCTGCTCCGATGATAAGTAAGGTTTCAGTTGTAATATCTGTGCTTGGGTCTGCTACTGAGGAAGGTGAGGTTATTGGGCTTGTAGGCTCTGATGTTTGAGTTGGCATTGTTGTTTGAGTTGGATTTGGTGTTGATGTTTCTTGTGGTTGGCTGGCGGCTGCTCCAACTGTTGCATATGTAGCATCTTGTGAGCCCCAGTAAGAGTCTGTACTTTCAAAGTTAGCAACAATTCGGTAGGTTCCTTGTGTTGTTGGTGCCCAAGCTAGAGCGTATTTTCCAAAGATGTCAGTTGTTGCGCTACCTATGTCTTGTTCATGGCCGGTAGAATCAATAGCTGTTAATTTTACTGTTACACCAGTTATGTCGGCTGGTTTTGGTTTTTGCATATAAACATATTCCATCCATACACCCATGCTTGCATCTGATACAACTGGAACACCGTCTGGAAACCGTGCAATCTGCTCATTTTGCTTAGTGCCTGAGGCTATATCGGTAACTTTGCCTTGAATAAGAACTTTACTACCTAATGCGATCTCTGTGTTAGGCGCCGTAACAGTAGTTTGACTAGGACCTTTACCTATAGATACTATTTGCATGCGATACAAATCAAGATATACAAGGTATCCGTCTGCAATAGCAAAGCTTGTTGAAATAGCACCGTTTCCTCCCGATGTTGATGCACTATGAGAAGCTATTTCCCAAATTTTCTCACCAGTGTTAATATCAACACAAAATACCTCTCCGCCTTTCCAGTAAGGTGAGTTACTTGAGTGTTCAACTATGCCTAAGTAGACTTTTCCATCAGCAATAGCACCGACAGTCAAAGGATAGTTAGTGTAAGGTACGTCTAAGCCACCAGGAGCACTAAAATTCCAAAGTAAGTCACCGGTTTCAACATTATAGCAATAGACTATACCATAGCCGCTTGTGATTAGGTTTCCATCAGCAACAGTGCCAGCCCAAGCATAATAGTTCCAAGCTTCCTCTGAAGCAGTTGGTCCCCAAAGCAAATCTCCAGTATCTAAGCTATAGCCTAACCATTGTCTAGTTTCCTTATCATGCATTACAATAACACGCGAAGCACCATCAACAATTTCTAACGATCGAGTAAGATTGCCAGTAGGCATAGAATAGTTCTTCATCCACAAAAGTTGACCTCTTGATTCAGGCTTTAGACTTATTGCCCACATAGTAAACGGATCACTGCTAAGTCTACTGTAAGTTCCTGTACCTACGCTGCCAACAACTACATCATCAAGTATAACAGTTTTAACACTCGATCCAGCCGGAAGAGCAGGTATTGAAACATTCCATGAATAAGCAGTGCTTGCATTAACGGTTTTACCAACAGGTCTCCATTGATTATAGTTAGTGCTAGTAACATCGGTTGGGTTTGTTGCACCTGTTAAAGCTTGAGCAGCAGTATTATTCCATAAAGCCATCCATCGACCATTCATATTAATAACGCATCGCAAAAGTTCTCCATTAGGACCATATACGTTAGTACCTGCAGGAACATCTGTCAAACTAAAAATCCAGTTTCCAGTCAGTGAATCATATGCATGCCATGTTGTACCAACAGTAGACCATAGATAACCATTTGGAATAACACCGTGTTGATTCATTGAATCATAATTATAGAGTTGACCAACTGATGGGAAAGTAATATTTTGCCAATATAGCTCTTCTCCAGTACGCAAATCTACACACATAAATCCGCCATCTGGATAGGTAGTAGCACGTCCAGGTCTAGTAACAAGATCACTTCTAGGAAGATCGTAATAGAGTCGTCCATTCATAATTATTGGAGCGCTTACTCTGCCTTCATAAGCTGTTCCATCATAAAAGGTCACTCCATTAACTGCACTAGTAGATTGGCCTCCGACAATTCCACCATCTTGAACTGATTTTGTCCACATAATGTGAGGACTGTTAGGTGCAATGCCATCAGGTTGAAACTTGCCTTCAATTTGTGGGCTTCCAAGCCAGTTAGATGCTATTTGATACCAGTTCGTATTTTGACCATCTATTGGACGGGTCCAGTATTCAGTCGGTGAAACATAGTCTTCAATTGGAGTAACTTGTGTCTGCTGCACTACAAGAGTTGTCGTTGCTTCGCTAGCTAGATAAGTATCATTAATGTAATCGCTAGGTGTGCCAAATATGCCTGTTCCAGTAGATCCAGTTAAGACTTGTCCTGGGAACATAAACTTGAAAGTGTAGGTACCAGTCTGATCAGGTATGTATGTGGTATAAGCACTTGCAACAGTATCAGATGTGAAAGGTCCAAGTGTTTCTTTTGAATTATCAGGCTTTGTGACTTCTATTGTCATATCAACCCATCTGTCCCCGTGAACACCACCAGCTGTAGGCGGCACCTTATCAAGCCACATTACAAGGGCAACTTGCTGGTTAACACCCACAGGATTAGGTGAAGCACTTATGAAAGAATAGGTAGGAATATCCCAACTTGGAGTATGAGCACTAGCAGTCGATATTGCAGCAGCAAAACATGATGATAGCAACAGCAGCAAAGTGGTAGCAACAAAAACTTTCTTACAATTTAGTTTCATAATTTTTCTCCTTTTGCGAAACAAGCGTCTGTTGGCAAGTCCTTATAACACTTTGCACAATCCAACTACAGGCCAACAAAAATTAAATAGATCAAAAACATATTTGCAAAATAGAACATTTTTTGCAAATGAATTACACAATTAAGTTTTAGTTTGCGTTTGCTTTCAACAACTCGCAAAATACGCGAAATTTCGATAAGCACAATAAACTAATCATTAACTTCTTAGCAACACCTTATGTTACTAATTTAAAGGAGTAAAAAGCAAATAAAAATACAATTTTTATTTTTCAAAGTAAAGTATTTCACATTAGTAACCAAAAAATTGGCTTTTAATCGCATTAAAAAAACATAAACCATGATCTTTCCATAAGGCTTATTTAAATAAAGATTACAATCTAAGCAAAGAAGCTACCATATCAAAAATAAAACTATCAAGAGGCATTTGGATGGCAAACGATGAATCAGCAAAAAACTATGTTATTAGAATTCGACATGAAAGACCTGAAGCAGGAAAAGGCGTAGAATTCATCTCTACATACTACGCAAAAGAAAACCAAGATGAAAATACCATAAAAGAAATCTTTACTAAAGCATTCAAATCAGCCCACCCAAACTGGACAATAACAAAAATCACAATAGAAACAAAACAATAACCACCAAACCAACCACACAACTATCCACAACCATCAACAAAATATTCAAAACACGTTTAGCACCCAACCCTATAACAACGCTAAGAAATAGTTGGTTGGCAGGTGTTTATTTTTGCAAATTAGAGTTTTGTTTTTCTATTACTGGTGAGGATTGCTTTTTTCGTTTACTATCAAAAGTGAGGCTAAGGATTTTCCGTTGATAACCAATTAAGACTTTACCAATTATTCGCAGTAATCCAATTTTTTGCATTGTTCCATTAAGCATTGTTAGCTCAGATTCAGTTACAGTTCTTACAGCAGGCACCAATGTCAAGTACAATACAAGATAGATTAACCCGCCAATTGCAAGACTAAAATGTGCAGCAAGCCCAACATTACGAACTAACACTGCAGGTATAGCACAAATTAATGAAATCACAAAAAGCTTAGATATTGACCCGACATCGAATGTAGCAGAAAACTTTTTCTTTGCAATATATGCACCATACGAAGTACCGATAGCATTAGCAACTACAAAAACGCCAATCAAACCCAACACACCATAAAGTTGAGTAAATATTGGCGATAAAACTGCAATTATTACAAACGTAATTAGGCCAATCTCTAACGTAGTTCTGGTTTTCCCTAAACCGTTGAAAAAGCTTGCAAGATTCAAATATCCAAAGCCAGCTAAGAAATACACAAGACAATAAGCAGCTAAGAAAAGTGCTGCATACTCATAAGTTGAACCGTAAACTAGCCGTACAATCTCGTTAGAAAATATGATAAATATGGTGGTAACTGGAAAAACAATCAAAGCCGTATACTTATTGGCTCGTCTAAAAAACAATTTAACCCCTTGTTCATGCACAGAATCAAAGCGTGAAAACGCTGAAAGCATAGCGTTAGTAATCGGAATAGAAAGCACAGTCATTAACACCGCAAAATTAGACGCCGCCTTAAAATTACCAACATTAACATCAGTAGTAAAATTGGCAAGTATCAAATTTTGAAACAAAGGCACAATACCAATCAACAACCAAACAACATAAAGCGGAGCACCAAACTGCATCAAACTCTTAACATTACCCCTAACACCAACCACACCAGCAGAAGACTTCGCTTTAGGCAAAACAATACGCAACAAAACCACACCAGACACCCCAGCAACCGCATAACCAATAATAGTACCCATTAAAGCGCCTTCAACACTAAAACCCATCAAAATAAGCCCAATAGTAAACGAAGTCTTAACCACTGCATCAATAGCAGTAGTTAACGCACTATACTCTGAACGGTCTAAACTAATAAACGAAGAAACCGCAACACTATAAATTACCTGGAAAAAAATCGCCAATGACATAACCTGAAGATATGGCGAAAAATCAGCCCGATTTAACGCAAACACAGCAAACTGGTCAGCAAAAACAAACAGCACAACCGACAACGTAACGCCAATAAGTAACCGAATAATTAACCCACAATTAATAATCCCCGGAATCCGGCTAGATTCACCATTTACCCTCAACTTAGTAGCAAACTTGATAATGCCTTGGTTAATTCCTAAATCAGTAAATAAGAAAAGTAACTGGGGAACAATCAAAATAATACTATATTGGCCGTAAAGTTCAGGACCTAAAAGCCTACCTGCAACTATAGTTCCAACTGCCAAAATAATATTTGCAACAGCACTTCCAAAGACCAAAAAGAAACTGTTACGCGCCAAAGCTTCAGCTGTTTTCGATAAATTATCCGACATTACATCACAAACCTAAGACAATTTTTGATTTCTATAAGTTCTAAAAACCCCAAAACTAGCAAAACAAAACGTAAAGATCCAAAGACTCAAAGCAACCGAACCTAAACTAACACCTACTGGAGTAAAATCCAAAACCCCAACCACCAACGATACAACAACAATACTTAGAACAATACTCAAAGCAAGCTGCAAAACCCAATCCACACCTGTAGGATGCGAAATTGAAGAGGCTTTTTCAGGCCACAAAACCCAAACAA
>CAYSWL010000148.1:0-5390 GCA_964434745.1 uncultured Candidatus Bathyarchaeia archaeon
CCGTCATAAGCTCGTCATCTTTCGCAATCAGACTGGGACGGCGACATCATCCCCCCTAGATAATGCGTCATCCCAGTCACTTAAGGGCTTTGGGAGATGAACAAAAAAATGAACCAAGAATTAGTAAAAAAACTGTTGGAGCAACTCCAACAAGACAACCAAGCCCCTAAGAACATAGAAAAACTAAACATAACCAACGTTATGTTATGGATGAAAAAAGAAGCCTATGAACCCACAACAATAAAACGAGTAGCTAAAGAACTAAGACACCTTGAACGCAACTGCAACACAAGCGACCCCGAAGAGGTAAAAACGTACATCGCAAACAAAGATGTATCAAACGCAAGAAAAGAAAACTTGACAGAGTCTTACAGCTTAGCAATGCAGTCCTTAGGCTACAAATGGAACAAGCCATTTTACCAAAGATACGATAAGAAGCACCGAGCGCCAAACGAGAAACTCTTAGATTTTATGATTGACCATTTCCGCTTAGAAATGGCAGTAAAATTAGCCATGATGAAGGACTTAGGCACAAGACCAATAGAGCTAACATGGCTAATAGTAAAAGACATTGACTTAGCCACAGGAACAACAGCCATCACAGGAGCTAAACACACAATCGGAAGAGAACGCAAGCTGAAACCAAAAACCCTTCAACTGCTGAAAATTTACATAGAAAAGAAACAACTAACCGTCAACAACCGACTATTCAACTTAACATCAGACAATTTTGGGAATAATTACAGACACGCAAGAAACCGATTAGCCAAAGACTATAACATGCCAGAACTAAAACAAATAAGCCTATACGACTTTAGACGATTCCACGGAACAAGAGTTTACCACCTAACCAACGGCAAAGTCTTAGAAGTCAAACAAGCACTCGGACACAAAGACCTAAGAAGCGTAGAAAAATACATCACAATGGACGCAAACATAACATGGCTACCAGTAAAATGCACAACAGACGAAGAAATCCAACAAGCCATCAAAGACGATGCAATCTTAGTAGGGCACGAAGCTGGCGTATGGTACTTCAAAAAACCAGCATAAACACCCATTTTATACATTTCGCTTCGCTCCGCTTACGCTTCGCTACGCTACCATAGTACAAAATCATCTTCATTTTCATTAGGTTCACCATCACTAAGCACAAAATTAAGATAAGAACCATAATCACGCCTATACTCAAATTTACTAAAGAAAGATTCAAAATAACCTAGCCAATTTAGCCTTATTTCAATCATTGGATAAAAAGGCAAACAATGCATAATTACCTCAACATTACCCAAGTATGAACGAATCAAACTAGAACTACATTTACGCTCTATACCATCAACATACTCAATTCTAACCTTGAGAACACGCCTTTCAAAAAGGCAATGTTTACTAATACGGCAATTAGCCATAAGAACCACCTTTAGGCTTTTCAATCCATTTCACATGACCATGCTCATCACGCAAGTCATCAAAAAACTCTTTAATCCACCACTCTTCAAGCGGATTCCCTCTACCAACATACATTACCTCTACAAGGTCATGCCCACAAATAGGGCATACATCTTTAATTCTGTCTTCCTTTTTCAGCTTTAACTTATGTTTAGCACAGACACCAAACCATCTAACAGGCTGAAAATTCTTTTTCCCTTTAATAATAGAACAATGGTGAAGCTGATACCAAGCAGTACCATGAACGGTTTTCCTTTCACCTTTAACATCAACAATCCATCCTTTAGAGCCAGAACCAACGCCAAAACTGCCTGCTTCTTTAAGAAAAGCTCTTCTCTGCCTGCCTTTAAAACCATCACATTTCAAACAATCATCAGTATTTTTGAAGCAATGACGACAACTGCTATAACCGCCATCAATAAAACCAAGAATGTGATAGTGGGGACTGAAGAACCAACCTTTAGGCAACCCTTTCCGTTCAGCATCATATGGATTACGGTATCTTTCAGCATGGAAAATAATCGCTCCACCAATAACGCCTCTATCTTTCAAAACAGCCACACATTTAGCGTTCAACTGGTCAAAAGTTAACTTATAATCATCACTTGGCACACTGCTAATAATATGTTCTATTCGCCCATACTTTTTAGAAAACTGTTCAAGCCGAGACTGCACATTAGAGGCTTCACGAACAGCCCAACCATGCTTAAAACAAACTGGGCACGTCGGCTTATCGCAACTATGAAAAACCTTTTTTACAAAAACTTTACCATGATAATTCTCACCATCTAAAGTAATAATATCATGAAGTTCAGTTCTCAAACAACCAAAAAACGCTTTAAACATGCCACAATGCTTGTTAGTCCTCTCACCATTTCCAGCACGAACAAATAAACTATTATCTGATACAAACCTCATATCACTAAAAGGCGAACATAAAAGTTCAGCCAATTAATGAAGCCCCCATCCGTTTGCATGCACCAACAACACAAACCAAACAAGCACATGCACAACGAACAGAGGCACAACTCAACAAATTCTCTACGCGATTAATAACCACTAAATCAACAAAAATCTTAATCAAATTTAGCAAGCTCCAGAACTGTCAAATCCCAAGTACTTACCCGTATCCATAAATTCAACAGCCCAAGCTCCACTCTCAAACAAAACAATCCATAAATCATTAACAATAAAATCTTCTACCAAACAGCCACTCAAACAATCAACCGAAACACGCAATCCATCAAGATTGTACGAAGCAAGTGATTTTGCTTTTGGCATAAAATCAAGTAAGCAATAACTTGTATTTAACATTTTAAAAGCAAATGCTTAATCATATAGTCACTGACTATATCCATTAATTGCACCAAAGTAGTTAATAGTCAATGACTATAAGAAAAACTAAAAAACGTTCCGAGCAGAGTCCGAAACCTCAAAACATCGTTCCGTCAAAATGACCGAAAGTTAACTTTTAGCCCCCATTCCACCCAGAAGTGGGCTAACACACTCTTACCAACTGAACTGCTCACCCGAACCTCGCAGTTTCAACCCAAAGAAGTTTTAGGGCAGAGCTTTCAGGCACACAGCCACAAAGCCACCAAAACAACCAAAGAAAATTCCAACAGACAAGGAAGAAAAATTCCATAAACAGGGGAATTTTTCTATAAACCTCAACACTCCCAAGCAGCCATAACAGGCTACAACGGCAGAACAAGAATTTTCCGAAGTCAAAAATGTAGACTTTCAAGAGAGCCATTCGCTCTAACCAGACATTTTTGCCTTCGGCGTATCGGTCTGATGACCGAAAAATTCTTTGTTCTGCACGGGAAGGGGCGAGGCTATGCTTGCGCATAGCGAGGGAGAGAAGGTTCAGTGAAGAAGATTCAACCAGCCATAATTCCAAACGGGAAGGCGAACACAAACTTTTACACTACATCACACTAAAGATAAACCGTTCCCTTCCATTCAAAGTACGCAAACTTCCCTTCCAATAAAAGCAAGGGGAAAACACTCAAGAACTTAAGCGAATTTTCCCCCAGACACCCCCTTTCAGAATAAAAACAGGCACATGAACCCAGCATCCAAAAGCTTATAACTAGAAAACAACAATACAGAAAACTATCCAGCCCTAAGGCTGGGACGGCGACATCATCCCCCAACGAATCAACACTATCCCAGTATGTTAGGGTTTCGGGAAAGAAGAATAAAATTGGAATACGCTACCGCAGACATCAACCACAAGGGTTGCCGCCTACAAATTCATTTCACTATCTTGGAAACGTAAAACTACTTAGGATTAATTGGTTGGAACATCCGTCACTTCAAATTTTTCTCTAATCTTGGGTAAAAGGTTTTCAATTTGAGACCTTCCATACCAACCACTACCAATTGGCGGTAAAATATTTTTTACATGCATAACGTTTTCTTTGAGATAACATTTTACTATATTTCCTTGCGCTATCTTTGCATAAGCTATAACTGATTTTCCATCTGTGATTATTCCAACCGTTCGAGGGTCGAGCTCTCTTAATTCTTTTATTCCATCCTCATCAGGGACTATTTCGATAAATGAATTCCCAAAAACTAAAGTATCTTTTACTTGAATACGGGTAATTTTGCTAAAATTTAGTTTTTCTGATACCTCTATCAGTTCTTTTAGAATTTTTTTCTTTTCAGCTGTCTCGGGATTTCCTTCACCAGTATATTCAAAGGTATAGCCATTTCCAACAATATTTTCTATCATAATATCGATTGCCACCTTAACTGGTTTTATTTCAGAGTAAAGCTTTGCAAAATAATCGTAATAATTGGTGGGTACTTTGGCAAGATAATATTCTGGCAAGGTTAGTCGAGCAATATTATATATTTAGCCTAATTAAGATTTAATAATTCAATCAAATGGCAAGGAGGCGATTGAGAGCAGATGGTAGGTTGGGACGATTTTCTTCTTGGTTTATTGACTAATATTATTAGTGCAATCATTATTTCTGTAACAGTATACATTTTAATAACAAGGGCAGAGAAGAAAAAGGAACGAAATCTTACAAAAAGCGTATTGGAACGAATAAATCTAAGCCTTAATGGGGTTATTTCAAACATTTTATATAATCTGCAAAATGACGCTTTCGAGCCAATTAGCTACGTTGCCGCTCTTTCGAATACTCCTGTTCCTAAATGTGTAACAAACATGACAGAGTTACGGTCGGAATTATCGACACTATTTAAAAGAAAAGCCGATATGTCAGAGGTCTTGGTAATTAGAAGGAGAGAATTATCAATTATTTTAACTAAAGAATTTCTTTTTAATTTAAAGCTAGTTGTAGGTCAATGGGATAATAAACAATGGCTAAAATATTATAATTTTTTTCAAAACCTATCAATCCAACTTAAAGAATTATTGGATACATATCAATCAAGAATGTCTACAGATTTAGTTTGCAAGGTTATGGATGTAGAAAAGAAAGTAAGTGACTCATTAAATATGGTTACTGTGCTTCCTGAATTTTTTTGTAAAATTGACCAATTAACCATAGAATTAAACAATAAACAGATCACGGATAGACACAGTTTCCATGTCATTACATGTGAACAACTTCAGGACACCATTAAGGAAATTGTAAAGTTTCAAGATACTATTCTCAGCGTTAAAGACAAAAAACCTCTCTCCTTAAACATGCACTGGAGCCGAGCTATGTTAAGAATTGATTTAACAAAAGAAAGTTTTAAGACAGAGTTAAAAATCAAATCAAGTTAACGCCCTTTTAAATTTTCTTATCACAGAGTTATGTTGAAAAAGCTTATAACTAGAGAATACAATAAAAAGTAATGGTAAGAAACCAGCTAAAAAATTACTTTGCCCTAAGGCTGGGGCGGCAACATCATCCACCGATGGAAAAGCGCCGTCCTAATCTTTAGGGTTGTGAATTCAGCTATATTATTTA
>CAYSWL010000149.1:0-5236 GCA_964434745.1 uncultured Candidatus Bathyarchaeia archaeon
AGGCGTTTTCCTGCTGGCGAGTCGGCTTTGACTATGCGGTTTTTTACTTGTCTGTTGGTTGCTATTGCGATTAGTCTTTGTATTCGGTTTTTTTGGCGGCTGCTTGAAAGGTATGTTTCTGTTATTAGAAGGTATTCGGGTCTGGGTTTGCCTATTTTCCAGGGGCTATAGATGCTATCTTCTATTTCTTCTATTGAGTAAAGTACTAGTTGTTCAGGGGTGTTTGTGTTGAGGCGTTTTTCGAGTATGTCGATGAGGTTTTCGGTTTCTTGTGTGGTGGTTTGGGTTATGATTTTGTTAAATTGTGGATTTCTTGTAAGTGTGGTTAGTTGGGTTTTGTTTGCTGCTGAACCGATTAGTTGGGAAAAGATTGCTTTGCTTGGACCTTGGGTTAGCCAGGTGTGGTGAGCTTTTATGTGTTCAAGGAATTTTTCACTATAATTTGTTCTTGTTGGTGAAGCTATTATAATACTTTTTACGCCTTCTTTTATGATTGGTCGTAAGGCGTTGATGGTTGCTTCATGGAAGTTGTAGAGGGCTTTGGGGTCACTTCGTAATCCCGATAGGTTGATTGTGTGATCAGGTTTTACTACATTACTAAATACTCGCCACAAGACAGCTTGGTTTTCTTCTATTCCTATTAAGGCTGCTACGGGGTAGCCGCGTCTATATCCTTGTTTTGGCGCCAAAGCTTTCACACATGTTATGGGTGGATTAAGAAGTTATTATGTTTGCGGGATCATTTTTTGTTTGATTTGCGGCGTAGTATGATTGAGCTTATTATGATGATTATTAATGCGATGGCGCCGATGATTAGGGCAAAGGTTGCTGAGCTGTCAAGTTCAAACGGTTGAAGACTTGGGTTAGGTGTGTTTTGGGTGCTCGATGTGGATTGGATTTGCCACATGTTAGTTGAGCTGATGTTTGTGGTCATAATATAACTTGGGAGGGTTGTTTGTGCGTTAATTAGTACTCCGGTTGCTTGATCCCAGCAGTATGAGGTTTCTTGTGTAGAGCCACATATGACATTGCGTTGGGCACCTGCAACAAAGCGTTGAGTTACATTTTTGATAGTTATATTTCCTTGGTTAATGTCAAAGAACATGTCGTCTTGATTTAAGTTGGCTGGTATGATAAAGTCATCACCTAGTACACCTGTTTCTAGGTTAAGTGTGATGCTGTCGGGAACTTCTGTTGTGTTTTCGTAACGTGTTAAGATGTTTAAGGTAATTTGTGGACCGTTAATACTGGTAATTTGCATTCTAGCCCAAGTTATGTTATGATCGGGTGTTAATTGATGAGTGATTTCTGTGTTTGCAGGTTGTGTTAGTTTGACGTTGTATTCTATCCAGTCGCCTTCTTTTACACCTACAATAATAGAAGCAGTGGCAAATGCAGATAATGTAGTAATTATCAGTAAAGTGATTGCGGTTAAAGCGAAAACATTTACTTTATGATTTGACATTATATCCTATTGTGTGTGGGTGTTTTGGGCTTTTAAGAGTTACCAAAACATAATTGCTGTAAATTTGTGATTCTGCTATTGCAGGAGAAGCTGGCTGGTTGGCAGTTTTTCGGAAAAGCTTAAAGCTGCATTTCCTATAGGGTGAACAGGTTAGTTTAGGAGAAGTGAAAATATGCAAGCTGTCGGAGTAGTATTGGTCTTGATTAGTGTTCTTACAGTAGCTGCGCCCTTTGCGGTTGTGGCTATGACTTACCAGAATAATCTTTCAGAACTAGTTATTCCTCCGCAGGTTGCGCAGATAGTAGATGAAACCTTCCCGTCAGGTTTAGAATTCACTTTACCTACCTTTGTAGGTTCATCAGTGGATAGTGTTGCACGTACAATAACACTGACTGTGAATTTTACTAATCCTTTGAATTATAATTTAACGTTAAAAGAAATTTCTGCAGATGTAATTTGCCGTGAACATAACATTACGTTAGGACATGCAGATGTTGGCAAAGATATGGTAATTCCTGCAGCACAATCTGTAGAGGTGAATATTGTTTTTGCTTGGAGTCAAACTGCAGAGAATCATTTTCTACAAAACCATCTAGATGAGAGCAGTATTCAGGTCAATTTGATTAATGCCACAGTAAATGTTAACGATATTAAGCTAAAGTTGCCTGAGGCGATTGAAATCCCATTCGACATTCCGCTAAATGATAGCTGGTGAAAATAGCAGTGGCCCGAAAGATTAACTGGTTTGGCTTAGTAGGCGGCTTAGCCTCTTTAGCGTTAATTGGTATTTCCTTATTTTATCCTTGGTGGCGTTTCACTTTAGGAGACCCCGCACTTATTCAAGCCAATGTTTCACCTTTGAATACAAATTTTGATTTACTTAACAACAATGCAATGACAGTACCTTTACTGTGGGCGCTTAATATGGTAAGCATTTTATCGTTAGGTGCCTGCGGAGTAATTATGGTAGTATATTCACTTTTCCCAGCTAAATCATACTCAATGCAGCTGCTTAAATTCTCTTACCGTAAACCAGCCTATTTAGCTGGCTTTTTTGTAGTCTCACTGTTTATTTTTTCATTAATAATGCAAAGTTTAATCGGTGTAAGTGTTCCTTTGATGGGCTCTGAAACTGTTATAGTACCGACATCGTTAACTCAAGGTGTAGAATTGAGTGCAAATCTTAAAGCAGAGTTTCTTTGGCCATTCTATTTCGCAGTAGCTTGTGCAGCGTTAAGCATTGCAGCACGCATCTATCACCATAAACTATCACCGAAAAAGCAAACAAATTAATCTATCAAAAACACGTTACTAACCCTACTACTTTTTAGCTTACTAATTTTTTGCTTTTACTAAAGAATGTTTTTGTAATGTTTAGAAGTTGTTTCTTTGTCAGTTCTTTTTGTTTGTGCATGATGGCTTTTGGGTTGTTTAGAATGTGCTTTGTTTTGTTCTGGTGCGGGGTTTTGTTGTATGCAGTCTTTTTGGTGGAGGTGCTTGTTGTGGGTTTATTCGGGTTGGAGGTTTTGTTGTATTTAGTTGGCGGTCGGTTTTGATTTTTCGAAGTATTTCAGATGCAATTATGCTATTATCTGCAATTGCTAATCGTTTGGCTCTCTGTAGATTTACTTTGGTGCCGCAGAATGGACAGGTTCGTGATTTTTGGTCTGCGGATGCAAGCAACAATCCGCTGCATTGATTGCATTCAATAACATATGTTATGGGCATAGTTGCACCTTTTCTGAAAGACTTTAATTCGCATCTCCTTTTTACATATCCCACATAATATCTTTTTCTTTTTAAGAGGAGCCTACTGCACAGGTAGAATTTGTTACAGAGCCTTCCAAAATTCAGCTTAAGACCACATTAAAGAATGTATCAGGTTGTAAAAAAGTAGGGATGAACTTATTGAGAAGGCTTCTTTAATTTTAGAAAACTGTTATTACCCATAGCAAGCTACCTAAGTATTAGACGCTCTGTTTTATTGAAAGAATATTCATTCAGCACATTTTTTAGTTTCATATTATTGAAATTATTCATAAATTTATTCAATTATATGGAACGATAGAATAGAAAATAGCAACGTATGTATGTGACTGTGTTAAAAAATTATAGTTAGTCGACTTTGTATACTATCCAATTTCGTTCTACTTATTAGAAGATAGAAACAGCAAGTAGCCCAACATTGCATCAACAATAGGCGATATACTAAGAAGGCTAATTGAGTATTTAGTGATAAATGGAAAGCTTATCGTTGTTTTAAAAAACGCCAAGTTTCGCAGTAGCTATGTGCAAAATGTTAGCAGTAGAATAAGTTAATTTCGAAAAATTAATAGAAAGACTTTTCCACAAACACCTAATAAGAGTGTATTGTGAGAGGGAAATTATGAGCGGGACTGATAAACGTAAGCCAGTTAAGCAGTTAACTGACCTTGCTGTTAGCTATTTTAAAAAAGAAGGCTACAAGATGAAAGGTGAGGCTACAACGCTTGAAGGCTTTAGCGGCATCAACCGACAATTCGACTATATTGTGCAGAAAGGCCGTGAGGAACAGGTTGTTTGGCTACGGGATTGGAACCGCACTATCGGTGTTAATGTGATTATTAATTTAGATACAGCTTCTGCAGATGTTGGTTTGTCAAATCCGATCATGATTGGAGAAAAATTTAGTGATCATGCAAAATCATATTCGAATAGAAGAAAAATTATGCTCTTAACACGCCAGAAGCTAACTAGCAGTTTAAGGTAACAAAACCTGTAAAATGTTTTAAATTAAATTAAGTTAAATTAGGATTTGCTGTTTAGGAATTGGTCGGTTTGGCCTTCACGTTCTAGCATGCCTAACCAGTCGATGGTTCCTATGTAGCAGCGTTGTTTACCATCTAGTATGTTAATTACTGTTGTGAGTGTTTCTTCAACGGATTTATCTGATATGTCAAGTTCACAGATTTTTTCTGGGGCAATTTTTTGAAGTGCTTCTATGAGACATACGTCAAGGATTTCTGCTGAAAGATTTTCAGATTGTTTTTGCAAACTATAGCCGCGTTGGGTCATAAGGTCACGCAGTTGATGAGGATTACGGCGTAATACAAAGACATAACTTACAAGAGCTTTTGGAGTAACAGCAGCTGCATAGTGGCCATCAACAATAATAGTATTATTTTCAGATTTGGTAATAAGTTGTTTAAGTTTTCGACGCATCTTAACTTCATCAATTATAGCAGTATCACGAGCAAGATCTTCTTCAACAATAAGATTTTGGGCTTTAGCAAATTCGGTTAAATTAACGTATTGACCAGAAATTTTTTCTGCTAACCGCTTAGACAAAGTAGTTTTACCCACACATGGAGTACCTGTGACAAGAATAACCCGCTTATCCATAAAAGTCTAAAGAGCAAAGCAATAGTTAATACTTCCGCAACAGCCAAGATATAAAAAATCTAATTTATTTTGAATTTGATTAATTGAATATGTGATTTGTTGTTGTGCTGTGGGTAGCTTTATTGGGTTCGAATACGCTTTTTATTGTTGGGCTGGCGAGTTGGTGTGTGGCTGTCGGATCTCCGAATTGTGAGGTCTGAGGAAACTCCGCCCACGTGTAGAATTGCACCCCGTAAGGGGAAGCCGAGAGGCTTGGCAACGGAGCAGAAACGATACGTCCGCCTGGATATGGCTATGATACGTTCAAGACGTTGAGTCCGCCGAGGCTGGAACGGTGAAACGGCCGTCCTGCAAGTGGAAAGGGCAAACAGACGCCGATGAAGAATCTAC
>CAYSWL010000150.1:0-5029 GCA_964434745.1 uncultured Candidatus Bathyarchaeia archaeon
TTTCTTATTGTAATCATCAGTATGAAGAAAACCAACGCAAGGATCAAGACCTGCCAAGATACAGGTTTTCTCAACTATACCATATAGTACTCCATAACCATAATTTAACAAACAATTAAAAGAATCTTTAGCGGGCCTTCTACTCCTTCCATTAAATTTCCATTTATTTGGCAAAATTTTTGACAGAGTTTCAAAGTAAATTTTTGATGATATTCCTTCAACTCCAAGAATTTTTTGTCGATTCTCCTGAATATTTCCTTCAAAATTACGCAATTGGTGAGCAAAAATTTGAATTTGGTCAACAGCTGAGTCTATCAGCTGTTCAGAATCTTTTCTAGTCTTTTTTAATTTCTTTAACAACGCAATTTGGCAAATTAGTTTCTTTTCAATCCAGTCGCTAACTAAGTCAAAACCTTTAGAACTCGTAGCAGCTTCCAACTGTTTTCTCCTAATTAAAGGAGTATTTCCTAAAGTAGGGTGCCAAATTCTTGCATATGGATCACCAAACTGATCTAGAAAAACTATATCAATATTATTTTTCATTGCACATTGAACTGCATCAGTAGATAATAAGGCTGAAGTCGAAATCCAAATGCTATCAATTTTAATTACGGGTACTTCTACTTTTTTCTCATCAACCATTACTAGAAACATATCATTATGTTTTCTTAAATATGCACCAAAATTATTAATCACTAACTGAATTTCCTATTCCTCCAATATTACGCCAAATCCTCTTGATACAGACTTACCGATACCAAATAAAGGTGGCAAATCCAAATTTATCGCGAATTTACCGTAGAAACCTGTTAAAAGGCTACCTTTTAATGAGCAATTCACAGGCTTAACATAATCAATTTTAGCGAAAATTCTCTTTTCTACTGTTATGTCAAGCCCTTTTAATGCTGAAAGAACATTTCCAATAAGTATTCGCGCCAGCATCTGCTTGCGTGTAGCCCAATCGGCTTGTTTAAACTTAAAAAAGTTATCTTCATTTAAAGCTAACCACGGTGTTATAAAATAATACTGTTTAAGATGATCTGTTACATTAAAATCATATGATTTAATAGTCAACTGCTTATTTAGTATGTTAAATTTTTTAGCGCCGATGGTTATTTCGTCAATTTCGTTAAACAATTTTGATACCTCATCTGCACCGCTTTTTATTCCAAAAACTAGAGCTTCCCCCTTTAAAACTAAATAATGAATTAGTGGATACCTATAGGCTAGCTTGTTTTCCTGTAAATGCTGATGAAATAAGGGGTTATCTAAATGTCTAGAAGCTATATAACCTCTAAGTTTTTCTGAGCTTTGGGGAATGTAATTATTGGAGGTAAGAACAAGTACAGATATTTTGGCCGGCAAATTGATAGTAACCTCTTTCTTCGTATCCCTAGTTGTGTATACAATAAACTTTGATAAATATCAGATTTTTGTAATTGCAAAACATCACCAACCACTTTAAGAAAAATATTGTGCGTAACTAACAACTTTCAGATAAGTATTCATAAAATGTTCCGATAACGAAAAATCGAATTGTAAGAAACGATGTAACAACAATTGTGATATAAAAAACATTTTAATGTATAAAACAAGGAATAATAAACAAAAAGAATAGCCTGCAATATCGCTATTACCCCGCACTAAAAGCTCTATATACTACAATTTTTATTGTCATTTATTAAATACTCGCTTACAGGCATAAGCAAGTACTTTCAGCGGCGCCACATCCCACTTATAAACAAGTCCTTTAAGATCACTTATGCCTTTACTTTCATAATAAACGTGTTTAAAAGTCCGAAAAGGTAATCCATCAAAACAAGGATTGAAACACATATTCAGCGACTACATCCCGAGTCGGTTTGGGGTCGACTCCGAGGAATATCGTGTCCAAGTCCGAAAAGGTAATCCATCAAAACAAGGATTGAAACTTTAGAAACTCTGCTATGAAGCGTACAAGTTTAGTCCACAGTCCGAAAAGGTAATCCATCAAAACAAGGATTGAAACATCATACAGTAACAATTGAAGCCAAGTTAGCTTTAGTCAAATGAAAAATCAAGACAAAAAACTTGAGTTTAAGGGAGGTTACCTATTGCAGTCAACAGCCCGCTTTTTAATGTAACCTACGTTTAGGTTCAGCTGGGCTCGACCAAGTAATCTAACCATGCAGATAATCCTGAAGATATTTCGAAGAGGCATAGCTGTTACCGTTAAACTTGGTATAACCTACACTTTTAATTTGAGGTATTATGATAGGAGAAATATTGCATGTGCTGTTAGGAAGGTGCCGATGATGGCGATAATGGTTGGGGTTATTATGTTGGATAGGTTAATTTGTTTTTTTATGAAGGTGTATAGGCGGTCAAACTTGTTTTGTGCTTTAATGTATGTGAAATATAAAATTATGTTTGGCAATATGTATATGAAATTATATGTGATTAGTATGAAGGTTACTTGTATGAGTGTAACTTGGTAATTGAGAAGGATTGCGAAGAAGGCAAAATAGGGTAGTGCAGTTGGTAATTCTGAAATTGTAGAGCCGACTCCTAAAGCGGCTAATGACTTTGGTGTAACAGATTTTATTTTATGTGCAATTTTTGTTTCATCAAAAGATTGGTCTTGTTTTTTTAATGATCTTTTTCGCACATTCGTTAACAGGTAGCAGGCGGTGAATAGAAAAGCAATACCTATTATTAATTCAGCTGTGAAAAATGTAGGGCCATATTGATTTATGAGTATTCCAAAATAGTTTCCTATAAATGTGATTACTCCGAAATATGCTAAAAACCCGGCTACTAAATTTGTAAGAAGCATTGATCCTATAAAATACCAAATATGTTCGGGCTTTTTTACTATTCCTTGTAGAAAGAATTGCTGGGCAATAGCAATCGGATTAAGACTATCTACCGCACTTGTTAAAATCGTTGAAACTAATAGTCCCCACATTATTACCGAATTATTCTCCAAATGTTGACAATTTTCATTAAAAGAATTTAGGCTGTATTTAAATTTGGCTTGCAAAAAATACAAAACAAAAACATATTAACTATCTAATTAGAGGCTGTTGCTTTTAGTAGTCTAATGATGGTTCTTATGATTTCAGATTAAAAAACGCCTAGATTGCTTAACGATGTTACGTCTAAGCTGAAGGGCAGAAAAATGCGTTTATCATTTGTTATGATAATACGTTGAGGTAGTTTTTTTAGTGCATCAAGTATTTACGTTTAAATCGCTTTTTGTCTTTATGCACATTGATTTATGGGGTTGCTATGAAGTCGATTAAACTTGGGTTTTTTACAGTACTTGAATTTGAAGAGTCTAACACAAATTATGATTGCATAAGGCAAATCATGCAAGCTAAAGACCGACAGATTATAGGTCAAACTGATTTTGACATAATATGCTCAATGTTTGAACTTCACAAAAAACTACCACCTGTTGCAAAAGTGCTATACGATAACGGATTTGTACTGCCAAAAAACGAAATTGTGCCCGGCTATTCACATGATGCTGTCTGGAAATATGAACAGCAAAATGAGCCGCTTAAGATCTTTAAGTATTCAGACAAATATAACGAAACAAAAGATCATCAATCAGATAGCTATTACAAACTCTCTGAATATCGAGTTGGTGATCTTTTAGCAAAATGCGAATGCAGCATTTTAATGTCAAATTATGGTAAAAACAAGAAAAATCAAAAAAACTGCACCATAACAGCCAACAATAAAATTATCTTAGAACATACAATAAATGAAAATGAATAAGACACTTTCACAATCAACAACTGCTTCAATATACAACTCTTCAGAAAATAAAAGAACTACAGACATAGAAGATATGTTTTTGCTACATAACACCATCAGAGAAAGGTAACATAATTACAGAATCTAATAGCAAGAATACGACAAGAATAACCATTGTTAATTAATAAGTGCAATTTTTTGGTTTAAGTAACCTTATATGAATACTTTGTTAGTATAAAATTATGAATCTCTATAAGCGTGCGCGCGGTAGAGCAAAAAAGTCTGGGTTGCCGCCTGGAACTGTAGTGTATATTGGCAAGCAGAAAGCTGAAAAGACACAAATTAGTGTCATCAATTATAGTGAGATGCATTTTGAAGAAAAAGAAGTAAAAGATATTGAAGAAGCGCTTGATTATAGAGATAAACCAGGCACTGTATGGATAAATATTAATGGTCTTCAAAATATTGAAGTTCTTGAAAAAATTGGTAAACATTTCAATTTACACCCGTTAACTATTGAAGATATTGCTAATACTGAACAGCGTCCAAAAATAGAAGATTATGAAACCTATGTCTATGTTGTACTTAGAATGTTACGATATGATCAGCAGGAAAGCGAAATTATATCTGAACAAATTAGCTTAGTGTTAGGGCAAAACTGGATTCTTTCATTTCAGGAAATAGAAGGCGATGTATTTGACTCACTTAGAGAACGCCTAAGAAGCGATAAAGGCAAAATTAGAAAGACTAAAGCAGATCACCTATTTTATTCACTAATTGATTTTGTTGTCGACAACTATTTTACAGTTCTTGAAAAGATGGGAGAAAAAATTGAAGACATCGAAGATGAACTAGTTGAAAATCCTCAACCTTCAACTTTAACTGCCATAAACAGTCTTAAAAGACAAAGCATCTTGTTACGCAAATCTGTTTGGCCATTACGTGAAGTTGTAAGTAACTTAGAAAGATGCGGAACAGAATTAATTAAAAAAACCACGAAAATCTATCTAAGAGACGTATATGACCATACAATTCAAGTTATCGATTCAATAGAAACCTTCCGAGATATACTATCAGGCATGCTTGACATTTACCTATCAAGCGTAAGCAACAGAATGAATGAAGTAATGAAAGTCTTAACAATCATAGCAACTATATTCATCCCATTAACACTAGTTTCAGGAATATATGGAATGAACTTCCAACACATGCCAGAACTCAACTCCCCATGGGGCTACCCAGCAGTACTAATCAGCATGCTAACAATATCAATCATAATGCTAGC
>CAYSWL010000151.1:0-4961 GCA_964434745.1 uncultured Candidatus Bathyarchaeia archaeon
CCCCACCCTATCCTACACTCTTTCCCTACACGACGCTCTTCCGATCTTGCATGTTGCGCATCTATGATTTCATTAAGTGTGACTGCCTGTTCAAGATTTGGTGAATCAATGTAGTCCATTTTTTCTAGAATAATTTTTTCTTCATCTTTGTTTAGATAATCACTCCAAGACCTGAACATGAACCTGTCTGCCTGTACATCAGTTAGCGGGTATGTACCTTCTGAACCATATGGTAATTGACTGCCAATAACCATAAATGGCCTAGGTAAGGCATGTGTTATTCCTTCAATAGTTACCTGTTTTTCCTGCATAGCTTCGATTAACGCTGCTTGTGTACGTGGTGTGGTACGGTTTAACTCATCTGCTAAGACTACATTTGCATTTAATGGTCCAGGCATAAATCGTGATTTGCCCTTAGGAGTATATAAGTAAAAGCCAGTGACGTCTGCAGGTAACATATCTGGTGTAAATTGGATACGCTTGAATTCTCCGCCTATTACCTTTGCAAATGTTTTCGCTAGCAAAGTTTTTGCAGACCCTGCAAGTCCTTCAATTAGTACATGTCCTTCACTAAGTAATGCTATAAGTAAAATTTGTTTACTGCTTTCTTTTCCTACAACAACTTTAGAAACTTCATTCCAAATTCTATCTGAAAGGTTATTGTTATTTGTTACGTTTATTGCCAAGCTTGCCACCTATTCGCCACAACGAATTTACTGATAAAGCGAATACGAGAGCTATTAAGCTTAGCGTTCCAACTGGAGATGAAACTGCTCCGTATACTATAGATATGACTATTTTTGCTTCATCTAATGCAGTTTTTGGCAAGTGATTTTGGTCAACATAAACTTGAACATTCGAATCTTGTAACTCAACTAAATTACGGAAAAATATGGTGTTGTCATCAATATCTATCATTCCATTAATTATTAAACTAGGGTCAGCAACTGCAACTATGTAGCCATTACCAACGTTTGTATATGCAACTACAGGTAAGGGCCCATTATGTTCGCTATTTTCCCATATAGCATTGGAATTTTCGTCTATGAAGCTAAATTTTGAAGAATATGCTAAAACAACAGTATCTGACGTGTCGTTTAGGCTTGTTGCATGATTAAACACAATACTGCTAATATTTCTTGTAACAAAATTTTCTGTAAAGTCAGTAATTCTTGGAAGCCACTTATTCTTGTAATTAAATAATGGATCAAGTAATGGTGCATCGGCAAACTTCAGATTTACTTCTAATCCGCTTAAAATCTGATTCCCATATCCAAAATCGTCTAATACTATCAAAGTTCCTCCCTGCAAAACATACCTATTTAGGGCTTCAAGTTCTTGAGGCTCAAATTCCAAATATGGTACAACAATCAGCGCTGTTTGGTCTGGGTTAACTGGTAGATCTGAATAATCAGTTATTGGTAACGCATTGAATTTTTCATTGAATGTTGTTAACCCATTCCAGAACGGGTTCTCTACCCCAAAGTCGCCTGTCGGTGGAAAGAACCAGATGAGTGCGGTCATTGAAAGCATGATTACTATTATTAGGCCTGCAATAAGCTTACGCATTTCCATCTTTTAGTTCCCTCATAATTTTTTCAGCTAATTCCATTGCCACTATGCCTTCTTCAATTTCAGCTGACTTTGGAGAATACAAACACTTCTCCGTTAAATCCGTCAATCTGCTAAATGAATCTGCCGTTTTACCAATTTTAGGCATCACCTCTGTCAAGAACTCTCTCAACGTCATTTGTGCTTTTAATGAACTGTTTGTTGCAGTCTCTATAACTTTTAACGTCCTTACATAATCTTCGATTATTTTACCTTTAATTCCTGAAAATTTCACTTTAGAAATAGATGGAGCTGCAGCTTCAATAGACTTTTCATTACCAATAACAGTAGCAACTGTAGTTTGTTTTAGTTTTCCATGTTGAAGTTTAACTTTATTCCTTGTAACCTTGCTTTTTGTATATAATAATGCCCCGAAAGGAATAAACGCCAATAAGACTAAACCAACATTGACTGAGTTTAAGATAAAAACATTCAGCTGTATTCGTCTTGAACTTTGCCACGGCTCAACAGGAATTACAGTTACATTGAGTGCCTGATCTCCTGCAAATACTGAACTCAAAGGAATATTTAATGTAACATTAAAGCGGCCCTCATCAATCGTTGTTGTTGCTGCTGTTGTACCAGATAGTTCTACTTTGACTGCTGCTCCAATTAACGGTGCTGAATTTGAATTAACTTTCCCTTCTATGTATATGCCAGCTGGAAGCATAACAAATGATGGCGCATTAACTTCTATCTGTGTAGCCATCTTCGTAATATTTACTATTCTATTCTGCGAAATTCCCGCATAGGCTCCTTTGGCCTCAACATCAACTTTTAAGTTATGCTCTCCAATTGCCGTTTGGGCCCCTATATGAACCTGAAAACTGAAACTGCCATCATCGGCTGAAACATCTTTTGAAACTTTTTTACCATCAAAAAATATGTTAACAGTTCTATCATTGAGCGGTAGACCATCATTCGACTTAACGTACCCGTTTACTTTTAGTGATAAACCTGGATATGCAATGCTTGGAATAATTGTCTCAAGAACAGTGTCATAAAAAACTACATTAATTGCCAAAGTAGGACTAACAGCTGCTAAGTATACGCCTCTATCTACACTTACAGGTGTATATAATGACTTTAGAGTCATTGAATGAACATATCTGTAAGGTATTTTAATGGTTGTATAATACATGCCTTCAGCGTTAGTAGTTACATTTGCAACTTGATTATCGTCAAGAAGCAATGTTACAGTTCTGAACCCTAACCCTTGCCCATTTGTTGTCAATCTACCTGATGCACTAATGTATTCTCCGACAATAACTCGCGTATCATTAATATTCAAAGTAATTTCAGTAGGTTTAAGTTCTTGCTGTTCAATTTGCTCAATACCTTGATTGAGGCGAGTTAGAAGTTCATGAAATCGGTCAATTAGTTCTTGTAACCTATTCAAAATTTCCTGAAGTCTACTATATGCTTCACTAACTTTACTATCGACAGAAGTTGCAAATACGCCTAATCGTTGGCTCAATGTAGAAGTAGCTTCCTGTAAATCATTAAGCAAAATTTTTGCTTTAGCAACCAATATACCTGCGTTTTCAAGTACCCCTTTAGCCTCATCTAGTCGGTACTGGTTAAGCAGTTTTTCAGCTTGATCTAACTGTCTATCTGCATTATCTAAGACATTTATTAACTCTAAAGTCAGGTCACTATACCTGTTTATAATATACCTTAAATCATCAGGAATGGAAACAAACTTTAGTTGCTCTATAAGTATACTTGCATTTTCGTAGGCTCTAGATGCAACAAGTCCTAAAATTTCAGCGTAATTGGTTAAAAATGAATATGCATCCAAACTCTGAGCGGAAGTACTTGGATCTTCATGAGGTGTAAAATTAATTGCTGAAATTGTTGGAATAAATGTTCCCAAAAGAATTAACCCTATTAAGAGTAAAGCTGCGCTTTTCATAGAAATCCCAAACTTGCACCAAAGAGAATCTCAAGCACTTTTAGCATGACAATTGCTATAAACACTGCAAAAAAACCATACCCCATCAAGTTAAGAATTTTTTGTACTCTAATCTTAAACGGGGCATGCAGCAATGTAAGTATAAAGTACTCCACGATGTAAAGTGAAATAAACAAATCTAACTGATTACCATTCAAAAAAGCTAATACAACTGTTGTAAGAGTAAAAGTCAAAGTTAGCGATAAAAGATATCTTTCCTGAATCCTCAAATATTCACCCGACCAGTTTTAACTCGATTACTTGCTTACTTTTGCTATATTTTTCTTTAGTAATCGAAACCGACTTATCTAGAACTTCTACAACTATTGAAGCTACCATAGACGCCAAAGGGCTGCCTAACCATTCATATACCTGCATATTCTTTTGGTCTAAACGCGGATTTGAAACCTCAACAACAACTCTTTCTGTATCTGTTGTAACCCGTACCGCGTCAACCAGTTCTAAAGTTCCAACAAGCACAGATGATAATGCAGCCTCTAAATCTCCTGAAGTTGCATCTAACTTAGATGTTATTGAACCTGTAATTCCAGAACCCGGGGTACTCAATAGTAACCCCATATTCTCATTGCCATCACCAAGTTTAACAATGAGTCTTCGAGGTAATGCTTTCTCAATCTTTGGTAAATGTGGATTACTAAATAATGCAATAAGTGCCTGAGGATTGCCACTTGTCTTAGATGATGGTAAATAAATCGCTTTAGATTTTAATCCTAACTCTTCTACAATTGCCGCAGTATTCTCCACACCTGAATTTAGAAATATGGCTGATACCTCAGCAGGAATCTTTGGTTGCCCTCTTGCTAACGCAAGTGAGACTCCTCCAATTATAAGCGTTGAAATACCAAGAGCTGTAAGCGGAACTGAGACTAAAATGAAATTTGCCAAACCTGCAAGTAATATACCTGCTAATAGAAGCCCTAAGCCAAGTAACGCATATGAGTTTTTAATCGTAACCACACCGATTGCACCATAGTTTATGCAAGCATTAATTTTTGCTTTGCTGATTTTCTATTCATTTCCGGTCAAGTTGGAAATATCTATATTTACGTACTAAAGCTGCGAACGCCATAGCCTCAGTGAATATTGCCAAAGAGATCATGATAGGTGTTAAAGTAATTCCCCAAGGCGTATAGTTAAGCAGTAAACCAATAAGCGGTACAACAGCTAAACTTAGACCAATTGACAGAGCAAGTCTTTCAATAGTGTCCATATCTTCACTTTTAGGATAAAGCGCTGCAATAAGCATCGCGCCGGGTAAAAACAAAACAAAGACTCCGCCTAAAATATATCTAAAGTAGATTAGAACTGAATCAACAACAGTAAATGAAATTAAAACAGTTACTACAACCAATGCAGTCAAAGCCCAAAACCATGA
>CAYSWL010000152.1:0-4912 GCA_964434745.1 uncultured Candidatus Bathyarchaeia archaeon
AGGCTTCCATAATAGACTAAAAGAAAAAACCAAAATAAATTCTGCACACCCCTCTAACTTTCTTAATATAAATCGCTACCCTGACAGCGATAATCACAGTAACTGTGCCTATGATTAACGGAAGTTCTACTAGGAAATAATTTTCAATAGGCGTTAGTAGAATTAGTGTCTATGCTGAACTTAGTGTTGATTGCTGAGTCGGAGAAATATGTGTTTGCTGGAGTTATTTATCATTTACAAACCTGTCATTTAGGATTGTTTATTGACTAAAGAAATTTTTACTAAACCAATAAGAATTAAGTATAAAAAGTTGGGGAGATGATGGCTTTTGCGTACAGTTAGCGAGTTGGGTGGAATAGATCAATTTGCGTTAGCTGCCCTGTTGACACTATGTTGTTGTAAATGAAGCCGCCCTCATATTTGCTAAGTTGGACATAAGCTACTGGTTTATTGGCTGCTTCGGTCTCCTCATAGATTGTAAATGAACCACTAGTCATCGTAACGTATCCAATTCTGTAGGCTTCTACCGAAATTGAATTTGGTATTCCTGCGCTGGTTAAATCATAAGTGCTCGGCTTGTTCTGCGAGTGGTCGCCTGTGTACCTGCCAACAGAACCGATGGTGTGGCTCAAGATGGACCGATTTGCTACCCAGTCCTGGATGAATGTACCACCAATGGATCGATAGAGATTACGGTCTATTAGATTGTCTGAGCACCTAATTAGGGCATTAAAGTCTTCTTTGGTGACCGCTGTATAGTTTGTTCCAGCACTCCATGCAAAATATTCGGTTGGTCCTGTATCTGCAGCTACCTTTACGCCATATACCTGAATAACCGCGTCGCAAAAGCCAATTTGGCTGAGAGGAACGCGTGTAAAGTTCAAGAAAACTGCAGATGGATAATTACTAGAATGAACCATGGTTTCATTGAATGTTTTGCTGTAGTAAGAAGCTTTGTCTGCTGGTAGAGGGCCGACATATGCATAGGCTATCCCAACTTGAAACTGAGATTCGGAACCAGCCGATTTTATGGTAGGCGTAATATTGTCAACAACTGTTGGTGTTTTCGATCGACCAAAACCATCGGTAAATGCAAACGGTGTAAGTGCGTATATTGTTGAAAGCAAAGATAGAATCAGTACGATTGCGATAACAGTAAAAATTATTGCATGCCGGGTTTTTTTAATTACTATAGGTTTTTCTATCAACTTAATCTCTCCTTACTACCAGTGTGCATTCACATAGCTCCAGCCTTGACCGTATGGGTCGTATGGTGGGTTCTGAGTATATGCCTCTATCCACCAAATTTCTCCCCATGGTGGCGGATCGCTTTCATGATAGAAGCAAGCTGTGGCAGAAGATTCAGCTGAGTTTATCAGACCTGTGGCGCCTGAACTTTCTAGGTAAACATAGTAACATTGATACCATCCGAATGCTGGCGGGTACCCCCATACAGGAGTACTATAGTCTGTATAATAGTGGTGATCATTGCCGTTAACGCAAGCATCGACACTTAGACCAGAAATCATCATAACATCGCCACTCCCATATTGAGCTTCCCAAGACCATTCTCCATAGTTAAAATAAGGGTATGGTGGATTTCCAGAAAGACAGTATTGTGCTTGTAGCCCAAGTCCGACTATAGAGTCCTCTGGATCGCCTTCCCAAACATCGTGGTTGCATTCGCAGTACCAAGGCCAATAACCTAGGGTCTGTGATTCGCTATAACTCAAGTCTTCTCCATCAATATCGTGCTGGTAGGCCAGTGTTGTATATAGGGCGGGCATAGTCAACGCAAGCATTGTAGCGATTAGAATGCAAGCCATTACCTGTTTTCTCATTTTTTATCTCCAATTTTTCGTTTAATCTTTTCTTTTTTGTTCTCTTTTAGCCCTTCTCTTAGAGCTAGGCAGTGGTATGCCTACAAGGTAATGTTCCGTAATTATTATATTATAATTAGATGTATAAAAAAGTATTTATAATTCAATATATATAAAAAACTTATCAATTAAAAATGTTGATAAGGAAAAAGAAGCAAATTAATAACGTGGATTCTCTGAGTAAGCTACCTTTTTTAACACAAAACTTTCATAATGAAAATGTTGTGCAAAAAATTAAGGGCCACTATTGCTTTCATTATTTGTTATGCATTTTTCGGACTTCTAACATACAACAAAAAAAGTTCTTGCAATACACTATCATAATAATTTAAGTGAAATATGCTGTGAATAGACACGAAATGTGATAATCCTATCAAATTTTAAATATAGGAGTTACGCAGTTGAGTTTTGTTTTTTAGTTTGGGTTTGCTTTTAGTATGTGGTGATGTAGATAAATCCGGCGAAGTGTGATGAGCCGAGATTATATTGACTTTTTAGTAGCATCCCAACGGGTATTTAGCTGCGCTGAAGCTTCAAGATGCCACCCTCGATTAGAAAACAAAACAGATCAAAATGCTGTGGCGCATGATACATTTAACAGGCTGCTTTTACGCTTGCCTCAAAACACACAGGCACTCTACGAAGAAGCAAAACAGCTCATAAACAAACAAGGCGGCTTTTTAATCGTTGATGATTCAACCCTAGATAAACCCTACTGCGAAAAAATCGACTTAGTCACCTATCATTGGAGTGGCAAACACCAAAGTAGTTAGAGGCATCAACTTTATCACGCTGCTTTGGAGGGATGGCAAAGCGCATATACCAATTGATTTTCGCATATACAAAAAAGCCGATGGCAAAACCAAAAATGACCACTTCCAAGAGTTGCTAAAAACAGCGTGCAATAGAGGTTTTAAACCCAAATATGTCCTTTTTGAAAGGCTGGTATAGTAGCTTGGAGAATTTGAAGCTGCTTAGAAGTTTTAGCTATTCAGTTTTTTTGTGGCTTAAAAGAGAATCGGCTCTTAAACCCAACCCAGGGTGAGGTGAATTTGTGCACTATTGATGTTCCTGAAGGGGGTTAAATGCGTACTTGAAAGGCTTTGGTTTGGTTAGAGTGTTTAGGAAAGTTTTCAAAGACGGAGACGTTAGCTATTATGGGTCTGATGTTTTAAAAGCAGGCGCTGATGAGTATGGTGAACTTTTTGGTTTGGGTTGGAGAATTGAACAGTATCATAGAGGTATTAAGCAGTGCTGTGGTGTAGAGAGCTTTTGTGAGAAACGCCCGTGCGGTGATAAATCATATTGGCATGGCTATAAGAAGTGTTTTTGCGCTTTGAAATATTTAGATTAAAGACCGGTAAAAGCTGGTATGAAGCAAAAACAACCATAATCAGAGAAGCCCTAAAAGCTTACATAGCACACCCAAACTACACACTCACCCCAACCGCGTAACTCCTAAAATAATTTGGCCAAATTGATATATATTAAGGGTAAATGCGTCAAAATGCATGCAAAGGTTAGGCAACTTGCAGAATCGCTTTCACCCAAAGAAGAGGTCTATCCTCCAAGGGAAACCTGCTTTGATTAAATATGCTATTCCAACAGACGCCGACTCTTCAGGAAAAGAAAAAAAATTCCAAAAGGTCAAGAATTGTTTACGCGGTCTAAGACTTAAACCTTTGATTTCTTGAGTGTACGTCAAGCGTTTCTTTTTGTATTTATGTTACTTTCCTGAATAGACGGTTAATTTTCATTCATTGTTGAAGGAATTTTATGGTGTCACTATACTCTCAGACGGTCTACACTACGACACATAACAGAGATAAAATGCAAATCGGTTCAAGCCTGAAGTAAAGGTGGTAAATTGGAAGACAATCAAATTACTTTACCTTATATATGCAATGTTTTCATCTCAACCGTTGTTTCTTCTTCTCTGTATTTAAAGATCTGATGCTGCATAGTATATTTGCACTATCTGCTAATGCCTGCTGAATTTTTTCTTAATTATTAGGGCAACACATACAGATAGTGTAACAGCTATCAAAATACTTATCCATGTTATAAATTCGGATGCCGTAGCTATTGGTGTAGACGTTATGGCTGGAGAGGGTGTAGGTGAATGTGTAATATTTGAGTCTGGGGTATTTGTTGGTATTGGTGAATGGCTAAGTGTTGGGAATATAGTTGGTATAGTAGCTGAGGTAGGTTCTGGTGTATGAGATGTTGTTGGGTTTTGAACTAAGAACATAGTTGGCGTAGTAGATTGGTTAATGTAGTAATAATCCGAATGTCTGTATAAGCCTACTATTATCACGATTTTGTGATAGCCATTTTCTAGGCTGGAAACATTCAATGAATCTGAAAAAGATGGGTTGATAGTAAAATTGCCTGCTGGATGAATATGTAGCTGGTCACTTGTTGATTGTTTTGACTCAATAGTAATAAGAGGGCCATCGTCAATTCTGTAGGCGTAATCTGCTTTTAATGGTGGACCTGTGGAAAAGGGAAAAGATGGAAATGAGGTCCATGTTATATTGAATCTAAGTGGCATTGTCTCAGTATAAACTGTCTGGTTGTCTGGACTATAAATAGTAAGATCGAAAGCTGTTGGATTAACACCAGAATCTGTCCCATAATGACTTGTGGTTTGAGAATATGCACATTCAACTATTGCTAGATTTGATGTTATTAAGAGAAGAACAACCACCAAAGCAATCTTGAATTTCATCACAACTATTAAGACATGTTTCAATATAAATCTACGCAAAATTTTGCTGTGAAAAGAAATCTGCCTGCAGACAACGCAATAAATGTAAAAATAACGTAGTTTTTTTAGTGGACTGAGGGGTTTGAACCCTGATTTCACAAAAGTTTAGATTGCGATTAAATGATATTTTACATGCAAAGGATATGCATATTTGGTTTTTTTATTTTGGTTTTATCTTATGTATTATTGTGGGCAAATCTGGGCTTTTGCCTGTTTTTGCCAGTTTGGCATGTGTCTGCAAACACTTAGCCACCAAAATTTT
>CAYSWL010000153.1:0-4874 GCA_964434745.1 uncultured Candidatus Bathyarchaeia archaeon
TTTTCAGGAAATTTTACTCCTTGTAACTCCAAATCATACATATCAAGCCCCTGAAGCCTTAATTCATCTATAAAATCACACCGCTTAGGCACAAATTTTGGGTCTGCAGCATTATTCAACCTTACCACCAAAGTGAACAGAGTCTTAATCAATAAATTAAATCCAGCTTAAAAACCGTCCATATAAAACAAATAAAATCAAATATCAACTTATAACTTATCCAAATGTATATTTCTAAAGGTACTATTTGATTTTGGAACTAGAATTGTTTTTATAATATAACTGTAAGGGTATTGAAAGGTTTCCAATTAATGTTGGACGTTATTATCTTCAAATTATTACAGTTAATAATTCTAGGTATTTTCGTTACGTATATTTCTGATTTTCGAAGAAAGAAAGGGATGGTTCCACTAATTGGAGAAAAGTGGACCTTATTATTGAAAGCGTCCTATCTGGTTCCTTTAGCAGCCTATATTTTCGTACTTTTTACCGCTAATAACGTACTATTTTACGATCTAATCGCCTTAGGAATAACCTTGCTAGGTACAATAGTAGTGGTAAAAGCAAAAAAAGATTTATCAGTACACCATACTTGGGTTGGATATTTCAATTCAACTTCAAAATTTACCACAAACGGTATCTACGCCTATATTCGCCACCCAATCTATACAGGCATCTACATCTTTGTCATCGGCAGTCTATTTACAATTCTTCCACATATGAACATATTTTCCTACATAACCTTAGCAATAGCTGCCATAATCAGCATAGTCTACATAATGGGTTTTCTAGCATTTCTTGCAAATAAAGAAACAAAAGCATTACTTAGAAAGCATGGCAAATCATTCCAATACTATAAAGAAAAAGTACACCCATTTTTACCATTAAGAAAATACAGCCTCACAACATGCAGATAACTAGAAAAAATTTGTTCAAAACAAAAAAAATTAATCATTAGAAAAAGAAAAGACGCCTATTTTAGGCGTTAAGTTGTTTTCTGATTATTTCTTCAGCTACTTTCACAGCATCTTGAATTTTGTCGGGTTGTGTTCCTCCGCCTTGCGCGAAATTTGGTCTACCGCCGCCTCCGCCGCCGAAAACTGGAGCCGTTTGTTTAACGATTTCGCCTGCATTGATCCCTTTACTTGTTGCGCTATTACCTGCCATTATCATAATTTTTGCAGCTTTAGTGTCTGCACCGTAGAAGAGAACAACTGTTGCATCGTTACGTTTGATAATTTCTGTGGCTGTTTGTAGCATGCGGTTAGCGTCTGTTTCTTGACCAAAGTCTCGCTTAACAAGTTTAACGCCGTTAATTTCTTGGGCTTCTGCTGCAGTTTCAGTTAATGCCCCGCTTTCTTTAGCTGTTAATTCTTTGAGAAGTTTACGGTTTTCAATTTTTGCATCTTTAAGTTCATTAACGATTTTTTCTGCGGTTTTATCTAGCTTCTCTACTGGAGCATTAAGCACTTCAGATACGCGTCGAAGCATGCTTTCTTGAGTTTGGACATACTTTAATGCTTGTAGGCCAGTTGCGTATACTATTCGTTCAACGCCATCTTGGACTCGTTCAGTGTAGAGAATTTTTATGAAGCCAATTTCACTGGTATTTTTAAGGTGAGTTCCTGCGCATGCTTCAACATCCCAGTTACCAGTTTTAACCACGCGTATGTCTTTTCCTGGTACTGCTCCTCCTTGATAAAGTCTAAAGCCATAGCATGCTTCAGCTTCACTGCGTGTATACCATTTAATCTCAATTGGCATACTAGCAGCTACAGCCTCGTTTGCTAATATTTCGATTTTATTAACTTCTTCAGGGGTTAATCTGCGGAAATGGGTGATGTCTAAGCGGGTGCTTTCAATACCTTTTTGTGTTCCTGATTGCCAAACGTGGTCACCAAGTGCTCGACGGGCCGCTCCATTAATCAGGTGGGTTCCTGTGTGAGCTTTCATTAGGGTATATCGGCGTTCCCAATCTATCACACCTTTTACCATAGAGCCTTCGCGTGGCATGATTTTAGCCTTAATTTTATGCACAATGATTTTTCCGATTTTCTGTACGTTAAGGACTTCTGCGCGTACAATGCCAAAATTAATTAATCCATGATCAGATGGTTGGCCTCCACCTTCTGGGTAAAAAGCTGACTTATTGAGAATTACATATTCATGATTTATGACTTTAAGTACTTCAGCATTAAACTCTTTCATGTAGGAATCTGCATAGTAGAGTTGTTCAGTGTCAGGTAAGCCTTTGACTGCTTCTTCTAAGCTATGGTCAGTAGGTACAATTTCTTCTTCAGAGGGCTTATTTGCATTCATATGGCGATTAGCAACAAGTGTATAGAAATCTGCTGGGATTTCTACGCTTACACCTTCGGCTTCTGCAGCTTGCTTTACAATTTCAGGCGGTAAACCATGAGAATCATAAAGTTCAGATAAGGTATCATTAGAGATTTGAGTGCTGTTTTTAGCTTTAAGGTCTGCAGCAAGACGCTTAACCATGCCTTCACCGCGTTTAAGCGTGTCGTCAAATTTTTCTTGTTCAATTTTAAGCATCTCAATGATTTCATCGTGCATATCTTTAATTTGCGGAAAATCAGTGCCCCAATAGTTCACTTGCATATCTACAATGTCATAGAGCTTATCGATATCTAGGTTTAAGTTGCGCATTAGGCGGTATGTTCTTCGGAAAAGTAAGCGTGCTAAGTAGCCTTCTTGTATGTTTGAAGGTACAACACCTTCAGATAGCATAAAGCTCAAGGTTTTTGTATGATCAGTTATAGCCCAAATATTTTCTATTGGAATTAACTCTTTTTCTAACGTAGCTAAATCAATGCCTGTAAGCTGTGAAACCCGTTTACGAAGAACCATGCGGTTAGCGTTTTTATCTACATTTACAAGGCCTGAATAATTAGCTACTTTCGTAAGTAACTCATTATCAATGTTAGTAATTCCAGCAATGTCATAGATTTTATCTAACATCTCTCCATATATGGTCTGGAATGAACTTGGGGTTCCTTGGCTAATCCATGCAAACCGGTCAATACCATAACCAGTATCCACTGTACGTATCGGTAATTCAACAAAATCATCGTTAACTACCTTATATTGCATAAAAACCAACGTGCCTACTTCTAAGCCGCGGACAATACATTCAACATCAGGTCCAGCGTTACCTCCGCCAATCCAGACACCTTCCTTATAGATGACTTCTTCAGATTTTATACCTAAACATTCTGTAGCGAACCTTTGATGAAAACGTACTGTGTCATCTTTCCAGTACACTTCTTTATCTGGATAATTAAATGCATGCGCTCCACCCATTTCAAAAATTGTTAAGTGCCTACCAAATGTTGGTCCAGTATTGGGTATATCAGTAAGCCTAATACTAGGCTGTGAAATAACTAACGGATTAGCCGGTGGAGGAGCTATACCTTCAGTTACATAGGGCTGAAAGTCAATAATGCTAGCATGCGTAAGATAGATATCACTACGCCATCTAGCTACAACCGGATACGGTTTAACACGTGTATGGCCGTTTTTCTCAAAAAATGAGAGAAACGCTTCACGCATTTCCCGTAAACTGAACTTTTTAGTTGTTGCAGGATTATTTATGAACGTGTAACATCCACATTCATCTGAACCTGCTTCTCCGCAGGTTTCTTTGTTTGCATCCTGAGTCCAGAAATAGTCTCCACATTTTGGGCATAATTTTCGTATGAATCCTTCTTGTTTAAAGAAAGGCAACTCGTAATCTTTAGCTGGAAATCGTTTCGACACATCGCTCACCATACTACTTCTACTACTATTATCATCACTGCTTAGATTGCAGGGTTTATGGATTACCGTGAATTTAAACTGTTTTGGTAATTTGTGTTCTCTGCTCAAACCTAACTTGGAAAAAAATTATATAGCAAATAGAATAGATAGGCAAACTAAAAATTAGGAGAGAGAAAAAAAATTAGATTGTTAAATAAATATTTTAGTGGAAACTGGGTAAACAGCCATCGCATCACTGCTACACTGTTAATTTTTGCCCTTGCGTTTTCTGCCATATTTACAGTAACCGTTCAACCTGCTAGCGCTGTTAACGTTGACTCCTATCTATTCATTACTGCTACCCCAAATCCTGTGGGTGTAAATCAAATTGTATCTATTATGTGGTGGATTTCTCAAGCTCCACCTGGCGCTTCAGGTCCTGATGGTCCACGATGGGAAAACCTAATGCTAAAAATTGAAAAACCCGACGGAACAACTGAAAACCAAGGTCCATTTACCTCAGATGCTAACGGCGGCGCATATATTTCATACACACCTACAAGTGCAGGCACTTACAAGTTCTCTGCAAGCTTTCCAGGACAATGGATCAACACTACAACTTTCCAGCGCTGGTATATGCCAACAACCTCACGTATACTAGAAGTTACAGTTCAAAATGACCCAATCACAACTGAACCTGAAATTCCACTGCCAACAGGTTACTGGACACGTCCAATTAATGATGAAAACCGAGAATGGTACACCATAGCAGGCAACTGGCTAATGGGCAAATACGACAAAGACGCAGTAGCCTATGAAGGAAGTGGCAACTGGAATCCCTATAGCAAAGTACCAAATACAGCACACATAATGTGGACTAAAGAACTTCAAATCGGCGGCTTAGTAGGCGGCGAATTTGGATACGGCTTAAGCTACTACGGCGGCTTGAACTACGAACCTAAATTTAGACCCCCAATAATAATCAACGGTGTCTTATACTATAACACAGCAGACCCACCAAAATATGGATTTCAAGCAGTAGATTTGCGAACTGGCAAAACTTTATGGTACCAAAACTACACTTATGAATTAAGTTTTGGCCAAATATTTGACTA
>CAYSWL010000154.1:0-4853 GCA_964434745.1 uncultured Candidatus Bathyarchaeia archaeon
TCTGGGTGATCGCTAATTGCCCACATTGTCCAGGGGTCGTCTGTACCGCGCCATTGTGAGGTAATTGCTACGTTGCTGCTTCTACCAAGGATTATATCTCCAGGTACTACACCTACAATTGATGGGTTGGTTGTTCCAGGTAGTGCAGGGACGGTGAAGTTATATTCGTAGTTGTTTGACATGTCAGCAACTTTGCCTATTGGGCGGTATTGGTAAGCGTTGGTTGTAGTTCCGGGTGTGAGTACTAGAGGTGATGATGGTAGTGCTGCTGTTGTCCATTTGAATATTTGACCTGAACCTGCGGTACTGTTATAGGCTAATCTGTATCGTGCAATTTCACCATGGTTGTCATATGCTTGGGTGCCTGAAGGAACATTAGTCATGTTAAATAGCCAAGCACCAGTAAATGCGTCATATGCAATCCAAGTAGTGCCGGATGTTTGGTATAAGATTCCGCCAGGTACACCGTGTTGGTTGGGTGATTCGTAGTTATAGAGTTGACCGAATGTTGGGCTGATGTCTGCTCTTTCCCAGAGTTTTTCTCCTGTGCGTAGATCTACGGCAACATAGGGTCCTGCAGCGTTGGCGTGGTTAAGTGGCATTTTGAAGTAGAGTGTTCCAGCTAGTATGATTGCGTTTCCGAAACGTACTTCGTAAGACATGCCTGAGTAGAATGATGTTGCATAGAAGCTGCCTGCGCCTCCGACAATTCCACCTAGTTCAATTGGCATTGTCCACATAACGTGGGCGCTGTTGGGAGCTACACCATCATCTTGTACACGTCTTGTTTGGAATAGACCTTGCCAGTTTGAAGATACGTATGACCATTGTGTGTTTTGACCTTCAATTGGTCGTGTCCAGAAACTGCTTGGAAGTGGATATTCTTCGATTTTTTCTATTGGCTCTTCTTGGACAATTAGTGTTGTTGATGCAGTGCTAGGTAGGTAGTTGTCACCGATGTATGGGCTGTTGCTACCAGGTACGCCAGTATCAGGGTGATATAGGCTTAGTACTTGTCCTGGGAAGCTAAAGTCGAATTTGTATTCACCGGTTTGGGTTGGTTTGTATAGGAAGAATGCTGAAGAAGTTGCGTCAGATGTAAAAGGTCCTTGTACTTCAGTAGAACCATCAGGTCGTGTAATTGTTACCATATAGTCGCGGAATCGGTCACCGCCGGCTCCTGCTGCAGTAGGTGCAACATTTGCAAGCCACATTACAACGAATACGTCTTGATTGACACCTACGGGGCTAGGGTTGGCAGTGATGTAGGCGTATGTGGGTATATCCCAAGCTGGATCATGTGCGTCAGCAAGCGGTAGCATTGTTAGAGCTGATGAGACAAATAGAAGAAGAATAGCGATAGTTGTTACTAATTTTTTTGATTGTGGGTTCAATAGTTTCTCTCCGTAGCTACTGGCATATAACAGTGAAATATATAACGCTTACTAAGCCGCAACATTTAAGAGGCAAATACTGATTTTGAGCAGATTATAAAAACAAAAATTAAAAAAATTAAATAGAATTACGCATAAAGTTAAAAAATATAAAAACATGAAATGAGTATTCATATTTTTTTAACTGTCAATTAAAAGCACAGGTAAATTATTTTAATAGAGATATTACATCTTTTTCAGTAACAATGCATGTTAGATATTTGAACGGTGTTATGTCAAAATAGATATTTTTGATATCTGCGTCCGGCAAAGAATCTAAGTCAATAATTTCTTCCGGAGACTTTATTTCGATTTTTACAGGATTATGTGTTTTTGAAAATTTTAATGTATCACATGCTACATAGAAGGGTTTTTTAAGATCATGGCAAGCCAGAGCCAAAGTATAAGTACCAACTTTGTTTATTACTGAACCATCGCTTTGAATAGTATCGGCACCAACTATAGCTAAATCTGCATCTTTGCAAAAGAAACCTAATGCTGCATCAACAATTACCGTAACGGGAATTCCAATTTTGATTAGCTTATTTGCAAAGTGTAACCCTTCACAAAGTGGGCGCGATTCAGCAATAATTACCCGAGACACTTTTTTTGCAGTATAAGCTTGAATGAGTACTTCTTCAATTATTGAACTTTCACTAAGTGTAATAACTACAGCTTGTTCTGGAAAAAACCTTAAAACATTACGAGCTATTTGGGCCTTAGCCTGGATTATATCGGTCTTTAGGTTTACCAAAAAAGTCATTAAACTTTTTCTAAGTTCAAATAGAGACAAATATTGATCTTCTGCAGCATGCTGCGAAATTATATCAACTACATTACCTATAGAAGCCATTGAAGGCTGGATACTCTTTAGCATTACCTCCAACTGTTCTAAATCATGTAAAAAGGCTAGCTTGCAAGGAACCATTGTTTGATCAACATACTGTGCATAGATTTCTATTGTTTTTAGAGCTAAAGCGGTTGCACCTGATTGAGTATCAATTTTAACTTCAGCTACTGTTTTTTCTAATTCTGAAATATCCATAAAACCACTAAATCAAGTTGTGCCCATAATAGTTGTTAGCTAGAACAGACAGTTAAGCTTTATAGAATAAATAAATAGAGCTTACGCGCTAAAGAAAACACTGAAGGAGCTATAGGGTGCAAGGCCACACTTGAAGGGGAAAGTGTTTGGGGGCAGAGTTGATCAAGCCCGACACCCTAAGCTTCAAAATACCATATGTTTTTTAATAGATAATGCTTGTTGTTAAACAATGTTCACTCATTTTCCAAGCTCAAAAAAGAAAAACAAGCATAAATTGACTAAAATATTAATAATATTTCACTATCTTACACATACTGTATCAACAATCCCAATATGCAAATATAGCAGATAACTATTTTGCAATTTTAAGTTAAAGTTACATATTTTAAATTTCTTAATCACTGTTGCAAGGTATAAAAAAGTAAGGGCAGATTAGATACTGCCTGTTTAAGGTTTGTTTTCGTTTTCCAAAGTTTACTCTACGACTTTTTCCCAGCTTTGGACAAAGTCGAGATATTCTTGGACTGGTTGACCGCCGTAGGTTCTTAGTCTTTCACGAAGATCTTTTTCTGCAAGTGCTGCTTTCTGGAAGTCAGAAATCTGGCTAGCCTTTTCGGTCAAGTAGAGTAATCCGTCTACCCCAGCACGAGCCATACGTGAGGATACTGTGAGCAATTCACTTGGTGTTGCAACCTCTCTTGCGTCGTCGCCTGGACCGAAGACGTATAGTGAGATGTTTAGAGGTACTTCTCTGAAGGTCTTCTTGAATGCGCGTGTGAGCATTTCCCAGTACCATGGTGTAGCGTAATTCTTGCTGAACATGACTACTAGGAATTCATCAGTTAGTGGGGCAAGGTCGTCGAAGTTTATGCCAAAGCGTTCGTAGCTAGTTACGGGGTCTGGAAGAACACCTATAACGAATTTTTTCTTTGCACGGTCACGTACGCGTTCGCTGACTTGAGCCATGTAGTCTGTGACTTCTTTGCGTCTCCATTCTAGCCAACTCAAGCCACTCTTCTTCCAGAGTTCGTTGCAGCGTGGACAAGTACAGTGTCCGTGTTCAGCAAAGTGAATACTGTTTAGCCAAACTCCAGGGCTGTTGCGTGCAACTTCCTCGATATAGTCGAGTTGTTCTGCGCGGTGTTCAGGTTGTGTGTGGCAAAGTATGTCCCAGCGGACATTGAAATTGTTGTTTGTTCTCCAAGCTGGACCTAAGGGTGACTGTGAAATCCAGTCTGGGTGGTTGCGTGCAGTAACGTTGTCACCAAAGATGGCAATGTTGCTGTACATGTCTGGCTGGGGGGGCATCCTTCTGCCTACTTCAGGTTTAACTCTGAATAATTGAAAATCAAAACCTGGTGTTCTTTCGGGTAGGAAAGTGTATGTGCCGAATTTCATCTTAATGCACCTTTTACCTTGCAAGACGCTTGGCGCTGTAATAAAGTTTTGTGTAAATCGCCTTTATTGACAGGAAAATGCATGTATCACAGATGTATTCTTTAAAACCGTAACAACAAACACAATTTTTCAGCTAATAATATAATACACTTTTTGTTTACTTCTTGCACTTTTTTTCTAATACTATTAATGTCCATGATGGTACATATGTCATCAACTTTTAAAGTTCTGCCAAGGTATTCAGAAATTGTTAAAAATATATAAACAAAGGACAATCCATGAACTAAAACAGAGCCAAGCATTAATAGTAAAATAAGTACAATATGATGACAAGAAAAACATTACTATAATAAAATTACTAAAGTACTTATACTGTAAAGCAGCAGATTTTTGTTAAAAAAGATACTGACTTTGTAAAAATTGACTACAAAGAAGCTTTTGCAAGGCACCGATTGAAGCCAAAAACCTAAAACTAACAGTAGGCATTATCAGAGAATCGGTGTATAGCAGATGGGCAAAAGACACTCTCAGCAGACACAAGATGTTATTGCATCCTTGAAAACTAATGCGAACTTAGGGTTAACAAAAGAACAGGCAGCTGAACGTCTAGCTATACATGGACCAAATAGACTAATAATGGAAAAACCTATTCGTTTTTTAACCATTTTACGAGAAGAAATCACAGAACCAATGATACTTTTGCTCATAATAGTAGGTGTACTTTACAGTATATGGGGCGAATTTACAGATACTTTAACAATTATTGTGATAATTATCGTGTTAGTTCTTCTGGAAGTCTGGAATGAATACAGAGCTAAACGTTCAATAGCTGCTCTAAAAATCCTTGCAGCACATACAGCCGTAGCTATTCGCAATGGTTACCCTTCTGAAGTCTATACAGATAACATTGTACAAGGTGATATCATACTGCTTAAGGCAGGAGTAAGAGTACCTGCTGATGCTAGACTTATTGATGC
>CAYSWL010000155.1:0-4819 GCA_964434745.1 uncultured Candidatus Bathyarchaeia archaeon
TACACCCTATCCTACACTCTTTCCCTACACGACGCTCTTCCGATCTCAAGATGACAATTAGCACGTGTTCAAGTTCAACAGACTCAAGAGAGGTAAAGTATGCTGCACCTAGTAAGGATAAACCGATTGTTGGAAACAGTGCAACAAGGAATTTACCGCTAGCATAAAGGCTAGTTTTCCGCTTGAAAGAGAACATTATTGGGAGTGACTGCAGCATTCCGGCTTTATCTATAACTTCTAACTTTGAGCTCATAACAGATAGATATTCGTCTAAATGTTCCTGTAAGTGTGCTTGCGCGTCTAGTAATCCTTTTAAGAATTCTACTGAAGCCCATACTCGAATGTCGTGATCAGCATTGATACTGGTTACTTCTTTTGATTTGTAAATAGTATCGAACTTTTTTAAGGACTCAACGGCTTCAACTATGTGAGTTATACCTACATCTTTTGGTAGGCGTTTCGAGTAAGCGATAAGCACTGTTATTGCTAAGGGTGCATAGAACCAAGATAAACGGTTATCAAGACCTTCGCCAAAATATTTGAGGGTATAAGATTCTTCAATAGTTTTCCAGTAACCGTGGTCTTTAAGCTCAGCTAGAAGCGAGTTTAAAGCTTCTTTATAATCTTTAGGATCTTCGCCGAAGTGAAAAAGTGTGAATACTGCTTGACAAGTGCTCGCATTATTAGGTTCTTGGTTGCCTGCGGTAAAGCCCCATAAACGAGTTTTTGGGTCTTGAACCATTTTTAGCCATGTTAATCCACATTGAATAGCTGAAGATATGCGGTCATCAGGAAAAAGTGTAGATGCATATTTAAGTGCTAATAATGCATAGCATGTTGAGGATACGAGACTATCTTCATATTTCCATATTCCCCAACCGCCATCATCATTTTGATTATCAAGAAGCCAAGATTGAGCTTTTTTGACTGCATCTATAGCGTCAGGGTCATCTGGAAAATGCAGTAATGCTTGAATAGCCATACATGTAGTATCTACAAAGCTGTTTCCGCGATTAATTAAAGGCCAGCCATCACCATAGTCACCGCCCAAGTTTCGGTGCCGGATAAGCCAATTCTTTGCGCGTTGAATCCTCTGATCGGTTGAAGGTAATATTTTGTATTTAAGAAGGGTGTTTAGGGTTTCTGAAGTTGTCCAAACACCGCCTTGGTCGCGGATTCGTTCAGCCCGAAAACTTCCATCATCATCGTCTTTGGGTTTATCATTTTGCCAGCCTAACACTTCATCTTGTTTTCGTTTTACCCAATCTGAGTATACCAAACATGTCACTTCTGCAATAGACAAGCAATCAAGCGCTGCAAGTCTTCTCAACATATAATAGAGTTAGATTATAAGCTTTTTAGAGTTATATTTTGTATCTCTATTAATAGAGGTTTTTTATAGGATAGTTAAAGATTTTAAGGCTTGATATGTCTGTGTAAGGTAAGGGAGACTTGACTGTTTTGAAGTATGAAGACTTTGTAAACCTGAAATATGAGCCTAAACCGTCTGATTTGATCTGTAAATTCTTTGTTGAACCTGAAAGCATCAGCCTTAAGGAGGCAGCAGGCGGAGTTGCTGCAGAGAGCAGTGTTGGCACATGGACTGAACTGACCACAAGTAGAGCATATGTGGAAAAACTTGCTGCTACAGTGTTTAAGCTTGAAGACAATATTGCGACAATTGCATATCCAATTGATCTTTTTGAGGAGGGCAATATGCCAAATATATTAAGCAGCGTAGCTGGCAATGTTTTTGGGCTTAAAGCTTTAAAGAATCTTAGACTTCAAGATATCAGCTTCCCTGAAGAGTTGACACATAGTTTTCTTGGCCCGAAGTATGGTATTGAAGGCATACGTGATCTACTAAAAATTTCTGACCGACCTCTTGTGGGCACTATTATTAAACCAAAGTTAGGACTTAAAACCAAAGATCATGCTAAAGTTGCCTATGAGGCTTGGGTAGGAGGCTGCGATGTTGTAAAAGATGACGAAAACCTGAGCAGTCAAGCATTTAATCCATTTGAAGAACGTCTAAATCAAACTCTGGAAGCTCGGGATAAGGCACAAAGTGAGACAGGTGAACGTAAAGTTTACATGGTAAACATCACAGCAGACACTGAAACTATGCTTGATCGAGCAGATCTTGTTTTAGAGTCAGGCGGGGAATATATCATGGTTGATATTTTAACTTGCGGCTGGGCTGCTTTGCAGACTTTGCGTAGTCAAGATCTTGATCTTGTAATTCATGCTCACCGCGCAGGGCATGCTGCCTTCACTAAGAGTCCTCTTCACGGCATATCTATGCGGCCGATAGCAAAAGTAGCCCGTCTCATCGGTGTTGACCAACTACATGTAGGCACTGTTGTAGGAAAAATGAGTGAAACAAAAACTGAAGTACTTGAAAATATTGATGCATTAAAAACCGATCTACATGGACCTAAACAGGTAATGCCAGTAGCATCAGGAGGCTTATATCCAGGTCTTGTGCCCGCTCTGATTGAAACGTTCGGTAATGACGTTGTTATCCAAGCAGGCGGAGGAATTCACGGTCACCCTGATGGCACAGTTGCAGGAGCTAAAGCTATGCGGCAAGCAGTAGAGGCAGCAATTAAAAAAATTAGCCTCGAAGAATACGCTAAAACCCATAAAGAACTGCAAAATGCGCTCCAAACGTGGAAAGCTTAACTATCTTTTTATATTTTTTTAGAAAAAAGCCACATTCAAGAAAAGAATATTTTTTTTAAGTGACAAAGAGTTTGTGACACATAATTAGAAGCTTATTTTACTTAGAATGTTACTTTCTGTTGATTTCAACTTTGATTGTTAACTTAGTATCTCAAGATGACGTACTTACAGGTAATTTGATTTTATTTTAGGCACATATTTATCTGGCAATATTAGAAAAAAGAAGGCGTGTTATATTTTTGAAGTTAGAGACCTATAGCTTTTTGAATTGCTTTTGATTCTTCTGCTTTGAGTTGGCGATGTAGCAGTCTAACGCCGAAAATATAATGCATAATTAGACCTATACCCCAACTGACGATAGGAAAGAAAAACCAAGTGAAATTGGGCACTAAGAGCATATTAATTGTAAACAGTATACTATTGACAATAGCGCATGCTGTTAAATTAATTAGAAAACCTGTTTTTGCTTGGCTTGTCTGAATTTCGCGGTAGGCTTGTTGATATTTTGAAAGAGTTATCATATCATTTTTTGAGGTCATGTTTATTCAACTCTTATAGTGTTATGGGAAATCAGATTTTGAGGAGTTTTCTTGTAGAAACTTTTTGAGTTCTACCTCAGATAGGTCCACTGTTAATATGCCTGTTTTTCCGACAACTTCTAAAACGATGCCTTCAGTAAAGCCAACTTTCAAGAGCTCACCTAGATTTCCTTCAAATATAATATTTTCAGATTCGCCAGTTGTAATGCTAAGGTTTTTGAGGTTTGTTTTATCTTTTAGTTCGATTGAGAAAAATTGTTCTTTCCCTGTATTGATTTGATTTTGGTTTGTCATTAAATTTATCTCCATACAGGTATTGGTCGGCAATAGCGATTAGTTTTATTTGACCATTATGTGTAATATTACACAGCCATGTTGAATGCTAATTGGTGGCAATAGATGGGAAACGGTCAAAGTTTAGATGCTCTGTTCTTTGAGCTAGCAAGCCAAGATAGGTTAAGTATACTACGGGAATTATGTAGCAATAACTTTAAGATGCAAGATATTGCGCGTAAACTCGACTTAACAGCTACCGAAGCATCAAGACAGTTACAACGTATGAACAAATTCGGGCTCATTGAAAGAAAGTCTGATGGAACATACGCCACCTCAAACTTTGGCAAACTTATGCTTGACCTTTCAGAATCTATGGAGTTTGCATTAAAAAATAAAAAGTACTTTTCAGAGCATAATGTCTGGCAACTACCTAACTCTTTTGTTTATAGACTAGGAGAACTTTCACAATGCAGTCTATGTGAGATTTTAGCTGAGAATATGGTTCGTTGGGAAGCTATGATCAAAAACTCTGAGGAATATGTTTGTGTTATGACACCTCAAGTTATGCCTAACCTTAGCAGGGTTATGGTTGAAAAACTCGAACAGGGTGTAAAACTCAAATCTCTAATTGAACAATCACCGCTTGAAAACCTTAAAACATATATTGCTGTTGGAAAAAATGTGGAAAGAAAAGCGCTAAATCTGGTTCCATTCATTTTACTTATAACTGAAAAAGAAGCGGCAGTGTCCCTTCCACACATAAATGGTAAAATTGACATACCAACTTTCTTTGGAAATGACCCCAAATTTTTGGGGTGGACAAGAGATTTATTCGAACATTACTGGAACCAAGCCATATACTGGAACAAATAATTTTCCTAAAAGAAGAATATACGCCGAATAATGTAAAATTTCTAAAATCACTATTATAGTAGCAAGCTAAATTGGTTTAGGGTAAACCTATAGTTTTCTGAGTTTTTTCTAAATAATATTTGGCTATGCATTTTTAATAAAAATTTTTTAGTTTGTTTTCCGTGGAATAGTGCGTACTGCTTGAATAAGTTCTTCGCCATGAACTATTTTGGGGTCAGTTTTAATTTGTTCTAAAATCAAGTTCACAAAAGGATTCTGTTTAGTTCTTGAGGGCGTTTCATACATTCCACCTAGTCCGGTTTTGGTTACGTATAAGAAGTCTTCAATGGGTAACCCGAAATAGGCCATCTTGCCTTGCAAAGTCTGTATATAGCAATGGTTTATACCAGGCTTTACAATTTGATATCGGTGTCCAAAAGCGCGTCCAATTTTTTTATTAGTTAAGA
>CAYSWL010000156.1:0-4817 GCA_964434745.1 uncultured Candidatus Bathyarchaeia archaeon
AGAGTTATGTAGCTTCTTGATACGCCCAGTTCTCTGGCCAGCTGAGCTTTGGTGGGTAGAGGGTTTATCTGTGTAGAATGGTTATTCATCGTTAGTTCCTTTGTATTCAGTTTTTGTTACTGACTGCATTGTTATTAAGCAGTTGCCAGATGCATTAAAACGCGTTTAGGCGGTATTTTAAATACATGCTAGCTAACTATGCCCGTTAGCAGGTTTTGTAAATGGTTAATTGACTGTATTGAGATACAGCCCCTTTCTCAAGTAATAGTCATTGAAGAACGCCGCTGCCACAATGAGCATCAGATCCAATGCATAGGTGTCATAGATCGGCTCAGTGCTCTCACAACGGCAGAAACGCTGCCCGATGGTGATGATGATCTGGCTAATCTCATCGTCGCTCATCTTGTTATCGGGCAGCGTTATTCTGTTGGCGGTCTTGGATGCCTGGATAAGCTGTTCTAAGGTGAGATAGATTATTTGGTTTTCTTCTCCTGTTGAGGTTTTGTGGTATTGGAAGCTATATTGGAAGCTATATTGGATGCAGATTCTGACCCGGATTCGGACCCGGACTCGGACTCTGAACCAGATTCTTCATCTTTTACTTCAACGAACATGCCTGGGAATTCTCTAAACAGCACGTAGCAGCCAAAGGTGTTTTTCTCCGGCACGTCACCGAATACGCCTTTGTCCACCAGGTCTTTGAGCGCACCTGATTTGAGCAGAGTCTGATAGACGTTGTTCTTGGAGGGGTAGACTTTGCCGGTTTTGGTGTCTCTGATCTTGATCTTGCCATTGGATGTGACGGGTTTTCTCTTCTTGGCAAGCTGTTCCTGGAGTTGAGAAACGGTTGCTTTGAGAGATTGGAGTTCGGTGTATAGGGATTCCAGGGTTATGGGTTGCTCTTCTTGCAGTGGGGTTGGTTGCTCTTCCGATTGCTGTTGCGCAACTGGTTGCTCTTCCGGCTGCGCAATTGTTTGATCTTCCGATTTCTCAGTTGCCGGAGTAGTAACAGGTTCGGTCTTCTCAGGCTCAGGTGCTGCGGCGTCTGTTTTCGCTGGTGCATCTGTTTTCGCTTGATCTTCCACTACTGCGAATACAGGCGCCACATTGGTGGGCTTCTTCTTGTTCTGTTTGGCTTTTGCCATCGATACGCTCCTTTTCTCATGCCTGAAAGCATGATATTTATTTTATAAAATCTTAATTCGTATCAATCGCAAAACAAATAAATATTTGTTTTTAACACCAACTGGTGTAATAGCAATAATAAGTATGGGTGAGTTTGTCAGTTTGAAGGTCAGTGGTTGGTTGGGTTTTGTAGATGGAGATTAGAGAGCGGTTTTTTGTTCGGGTGCGGTTAGTTACTTGCATGCATTGAAAATGCATTTACAGTGTATTTTGATGTTTGTGGCGGGTGCGTATATTTGTATTTTAAGTAATTTTGTGGCTAAAGTATTGACCGGTAACTAACAATCTCTTTATACTAGGCATGAATAGTCTTGTGGGGAAGGTAAATAAATCCAATTATGAAAAGAATGTTGCTAGTGGTAGTTCTGAGTTTGGTATTACTCGCCGCTTGTACTCCTACATCACAACAACCGGCACAGTTTCCACCACCTGAAGGGTATTCAAGCTGGGAAGAGTATAATCAAGCCATGCAGCAAACTACAAAACCTCCAACTACAACGATTGGATCTACTGTAACGGTGATCACTAAGGAACCGACTAGTACGGAACCAACTGTTAACAACCAACCCAGTGGAACTGGTTATGACGCGCTGTCAACAATTACATATAGTGAGTCAGTTGATAATAGAACAACACCAACCTTTTCTGATTTTGATGATGGAATTCCTGAAACAATTTTATGGGATTCTTCTTACATTACAGCTCTTTTAACGCAATTGTCTGATGGGACTTTTCTTCCTAGTTTTAAGGTGACAATACCTGACGTTCCGTGTACACAATATGAACTTAATTATAAAATGAACTCAGAAGCCGAATGGGATAGTACTAGTTTTTTTTATGTTTCAGGTGGTACAACTATAGAAATATCTCCTGTTGTTGGGAATACAGAATACAATTTTAGAGTTCGTGGAAGAACTAGATTGGGTACTTCTGGAGAATGGAGCAATATTGTTAACAAAACTTCTTTAGGGGATGAGACCCCTCCTGCTACTCCAACAGGATTAACAGCAACTTCTACGATAGGTTCTATTATTCTCGAATGGACTTCAAATAATGAATTAGATAAACGACATTATGAAGTTCATAAGAATACAACGGGAACAACTCCATCTTCAAAAGCAACACCTTATGCTATTACAACTTCAAATTATTTTTCTTGTGTAAATCTTAATTATGATACAACTTATTATTTTTGGGTAAGAGCAGTAGACTTGTCAGGAAATAAGTCAGATTATTCAAGTAGTGTAAATGAACAACCAAGAAAATCAATGGCTGCTGACCTTCTTGACGTAATGCAACCATATCATTATTAGAATATAATATTTTCTCCTCATAGTTTAGCCCCTAAAAATAGAGTAAGTTGGACAGGTCCCGGCCCCGATGGTAAAGGGACAATTCAATTTGTAGATAGAACTGTTTTATATGTATTTAGAAGAGGTGACCTTCACCCCAAAACAGGTGCAGCCAAAAATAGAGATTTCAAGATCCAGCGCCAATCATCTTATTGACGGGTATGGTAAAATGCTTAAAATGTTTGTGAGGTGCTGATATGCCCCTACGTAGTAAATGGTTTCCTTTCAGAGCCGATATAATCGGGTTAATCCCGCAAGAACCTGGTGCATATGAATTAGGTTTTAATGGAACAGTGGTATACATCGGTAGCAGTGATAATTCTATTCGTTCCAGAATACACTCACACACCAAGCGTAAAACATTTATGAAAGTAACCCATTTCAGGTATAAGGTATTAGAATGGGCTTCTGATGCTAGGGAATTGGAAACTAAGCTATGTGAAGATTTTAAGAAAAAGAACAAGGGGGTGTTACCACGATTGCAACAACGTGCACCTAAACACAAACCTTCTATTTGGGATTTATAGCCTTTTAACATTTTAACCAACCCTAACAATAGTTACCTTTGCGCCTATATCTGCATACTTCCTTTTTAGTGCACTAGCACGTTTTTCGGCTGAAGCGTTAGTTTTGTATGCCCCACCTATGCCTTCCTTGCCCGTGCCATAATCCCGCCTTAATCCTTTGTAGCGAACGCTTACTTTATAAGCCATCTGCACCACCTCCTTTCATGGTGTCAATCACATCAGATAAGAAAGAGCGTATTTAGTGTGTTGACTTTGTTCATTGTATTGTTCTCCTTGTATATTGTGTACTTTATTATTTACAGACTTTGTTTATTCTTATTTGCACTTCAGATGTGGCCACATCTATTAAAGGAGGTGCATGTTACCGTTTCAGTTTGCTCCTTGACGACTATGGGGAGCTAACTGCTTTGTCAGGCTTTTGTGCATGGCTTTATTTTATAAGTTCGGCTGTAAAAAACATGCTAAAAACCGTTAAAACACCAAATGTAATGGTGCGGTTAATGAAGTGGTGGGGAGAAAATGGTTTTTTAGGTTTGTTCCAAAGCTATTTGAAAAGAGTGGATGGTAAAATACAGTCATTTATTCATTGATGAACTTGCATCGTTCATGTGGTTTATAGTAGTTAGTTTCTATGAGCTTTGTTTATTGCTTTTCAATTGCTTCGCTAGTGTTGAACCAGTTCTAGTAAGATAATAGCGATGTGCTAGTTTGTCATATTTAATTTTTCTATCTGGTTTTACAAGTTTTAAAGATATCAGTTCATTAAAAAATGACAATGCGTCTATACAATAATCAGGATATACGATGGTTAAAATCCTAGGGTCTAAACCCATGCGAAAATCATCTGACAAACACATGAACAAATCATGATAAGTGATTGTGTTATTACCACTTGAAACAATATGTTGTCTAAGCTTCGGTAACGCTCTTTTGATTTCTGATCTAGCTTGCAACCACATGAATATGGTTGTTACATAAACAGGAATACCAAAAATTCCAACAAAAATTGTTACTAACCAGCTGAAAGTAATCCACCAGTTAGCTCCTGTCGCTATCGTATTAACAGAGATTAATATAATAAGAGGGGTCATAAACAGTGGCCATATAAGAATCTCAAACCAAAAGTTAATGGGTGAGCCGCTCTTTGGACTCGGAGTTACTATATACTGCTGCTCTGTTTTGTCTTTGTTTAATATGTTCTTGAAAGAAGATAATCCTTTTGTTACATACTTTCTCAGTCCTGATTCATCAAATTGTTTTTTTAAAAAATTAAACCACCACAGAATAAAAGGGATAAGAAAAATCCATAAAACAGGATTGCTACCATAATCATTCCATAATTCAACTAGATGTCCTATCCAATCCATGATATCTTGCTCCTGATCAATCAGTATTGGCGCAACTAGAAGGTAGTATAATATCGTGCTTTGCATTAAACAACTCATCAATGTTGTGGTCTAATAAAACGGACACCTCAAGAAGAGTAAGGCAAAAAATAATAACCAGGAGGTGTCATATTGGGTAAGGTCACACTGCGCTACGTTGTGCATATGCGCTAATCTCAAAAACGCAGCTATTGGACTTGCGGGTTGCGCGCAGAAATAGGGGGGCTAGGGGGGTGGAGGATTGTAGCATGCAGCGTGTGCACAGAAACACAGAAGTCATAATACTTATACTAATGATAACCCCTTGCGTACGTATGGTTGACATTAGCCATTGTGATGGTAGAATGTAGGCAGGTATGACAACCATC
>CAYSWL010000157.1:0-4774 GCA_964434745.1 uncultured Candidatus Bathyarchaeia archaeon
GAGCCCGTGGACCTCACGGTCCGCAGGGGTTCGAATCCCTTTCCCGGCGCCATATTGTTAAAATAAGCTTGATTTAAGCTCGGATTTATCTTACTAAATTCTGTAAGGTTATTACTATTTTCCGTAAGGTTAAGTATGCCCGCACTTTTAAGAAGCCTAAGTTCCTCTGATAACGCGCTAATTTTGCTTTTTATTCTGTGCTTGATAACGTACCCGTAAGCTGCATCAAATTGCTCTGGATGCTTAAGGTACTCCAGCTCGCTTTTGCTTAACATGCATCTATTCTCACCTATTACTATACCGTTCGCTTACTTAAATTCATCTTATACTTTATCTTATAAAATAGCTTATATTGTGGGGAGCTACAATACTTAGCACATGCAAGCGCAATAACGTAAAGCAATTAGATAATTTATAAGGTGACAAGATGCGAGAAAGCACAGGTAAATTAACTTACGGTCCTAAAAGTCGTACAGGCGTACTTTACATCCCAAGTGAAGTAATGATTGATAGCGCATTTCCATTTAAAGCACCCATAAACGTGAAGGTAAGAATTGATGGCGAGCGCTTAATAGTAGAGAAGGCTGATGAATAAATGGTAATAAAAGGCAAAGCAAAACCAATAGGAAACCTTCTGCGGATGCGTAGGAGTCCCGGTAAATTTGACTGGGATACAGAAGAGCCTGAGCTAATTTGGTATGCAGTTAATATAGCTACGCTATGGCTAGATAGAGAACTTAGACAAAAAGGGTACATAACTGCTGACCATCTGAACAAAGCATGCGGCATATTAAGCGAAGAAATATTTGCAGCCGAGCTAAACGAATTGAATGTTCCGCATCTAAGAACCATGCCATTATTAGATAAAGAGCACCCGACCAATAAAGGGAAACCTTACGATTTTAAAATTAAAGGTTATACAATTGACATCAAATCAATTTCGCCATTACCATCGCAGAGCATTGGGCACCATAAAAATTTGAATGTTAACAAGGCAGAAGTTGATAACATAGGCTTATGTGATTTTTATATCTGTACTAAGTGCTATCCTGAACTTCCACCTGATCCTAAGCCCTCTGATGAACTCCCTAGACAATATGCACTTAAAATCCTCAAGAAAGTGCAAAAAGTTGAATTCCTTGGTTATGCAACGGGAGTTGAAATGCAGCAAGCAAAATTAATCCCAACAGCAAAGCCATTTTACAGCAAATCTCCACCGCACAGCGCAATGCAACAATTTGCCAAATTACTTGGAATCCCGTTAGAAAGGTCAACAACCAAGCCTTGATTTTTATCTTGGTTAAACTTAACCCCAACTCACCACTTTTTTACTCATTTCTTTTTGTTGTCCTTGAAAATATTTGATAGCAACATAATGTTTGATTTAGCTGATTTTGCGAAAGTTAATTCAGCACCCTTAGCAGCGATTTTTGGTGAGAAAGCACCTTCAAGCTCTTTGTGCAACTTTTTTTCATCTGGGTTTACAAGTGGATTGCCATCAATAATAACCGTAGGAACTCGGTCTACATTGTTAACTTTCGCTGCATTCCTCCCTTCATCATTCAGAAAATCATATTCAGTATAATCAAAATTATCCATACCTAACGAACCCAAAATTCTTGGTAGCTCGGATTTCAGGTTTATACTTCTATCATCTATTGTTGAAAAGAAGAAATCAACCTTAATTCGTTCAGGCTTTCCAACAAGTTCTAATTCTTTTACAGCCAGCTCTGCAATTTCTGAGTATATACAAAGTTTGATATCAGATACGCCAATTATTTTTCCAGTTTCATCCCAATTGAGTGTAAGTGTAACTCTTAATTTAAAATCACTAAGGCTCTTTTCCAACCTTAGTTCAGGTTCACTTAATAGATATTCATACAACCAGTTACAAATCTGCTTAGTGATGGCGGCGTTGTGCGCACTATGCTGGTAGAATTCACCCTTCCTGCGCTTAAATTTAGCAAACGTAACGCCAAGAACTGAACGCGTCAGTGCTGCTTTGAAACTATCCTCATCACCTTTCACAATCACGGTATTTATTATAGTACTTTTTTTATTTGCCATTTTAGCCAGCCTATGATTATTGGTCGTACTTACATTGTTAGAATATTGTACGCCTATATAACAATTTTCAATATGGTATGCCATATGACTATTGTCAGATATGGTCGACCATATAGGAAGTTATTTAAGCAAGCCCTTACTAAGTAGCTAACTTGAGAGTGTCAAAAAATGAAATATAAATCCATCAGAAGATACATGCCCAAAAGAATTAAAATTGGTGTCTCAGGTCGATATTCGCCAGTGTATGGCAGCGCAGAATGGTCAACCACACCAAGAAGGCGAAGCGCGCGACACAGCAGCACGCGAAGTTATACGCGGCGACGGAGGGCGATATATTGAGTTGGAGACCCTACGAAAGCAATGCGACACAGAGACACAGTAGACCACACATAACCGTAATTACAAAAGACAACAGAGGAAATGCAGCAGTCATCCTTGGACTAATAGGCACAATCATAGTAATCGTTATTGTAGCACTGACCGTAACTTGGAACGCTATGAAAAGCACCGCCACAGATGTTACAAACTTTATGCCCTCACTTGGAACAATATTCTGGACCACAGTTGGAGCAGGAGTGATAATCGCAGTAATTGTAGCGATCTTATTGCTGACGCATCAGCACTAACTTTGTCAAGGTGCAGTCATATCTAATTGCACTCGCAAGAGGTCACAAACAGAAAAGCATTACTCACTCAACTCTACGGTGGTTTGAAGTACCGTAGAGAGTGCATTTTTTAGAAATTAATAACTTGGCACCTAAGGCGTAAGCTTCCAATTATGCTATTTTCTAACTTGAATGAGTTTATCCCTGATGGCTTCAGCTACAAACTCGGCTCTGCTACGGTAACCCAAAAGCTTCTTCTCTAGAATTTTGTCAACCTCATCTGCGAGCTCAACTGGGATTTTTATGTTAACATACTGCTTAGGCAAGCTTATCCTCTTGCTAAGGTGACCATAAATTTTTATGTAGTTAATGGATAATATATGCTTCATAAATGCTTCCTATATTAGGTAGCAAGCATCCAATGGGAGAAAATGCGAAATGGTTAACCTTAGAGAACGAATATTCGGAATAGCGCTATGCATAGTTGGATTAGTTCTGTGGCTATTCAACTCAACCATTACAGAAAATATTGCTTACTTAATCTATCGCACTAATACAGGCATTAGCGGTGACCCATACTTTTTCTTGCAAAGCTCAACGCTAACAGGTACAATTATTGGACTATTCATAGGTGCTGGCGTGCTGGCAATCTGGTGCAAAGTAACGTTTGAAACATTCACGCGCTTTGGCAACAAAGCCAGCCCACCTACCAACACGCAAGGTGAAGAAAAATAAGCACAAGCTTTAGCGCGTTACCATGCTTCACCGGACGTCGATGTACGGTAAAAGCCCAACTTTGCAGTAGTTTACGCGTTGGGGCTTTCCACGCACATGCACGCCCTGACCGTAATAACCATAGACTGACTGACCTACGTATATGAATGACCTACACGGTCGAATTTGGAGCCCTATAAGCATTTTTTTGCCGAAAATCGGGGAATATCGAAAATTCTAAGGGAACTTTAGCCCTCTTACAGTGGCACTTTGACGTGCCATAGAACGTAATCAAGCAGCCCATAGCGGATTATTTACCTTAATGTCGGCGCTTAGTAGCTTAAGGTGCAGCTTTGATGTGCCACATGTGCCAGCATAATGGCACTATTTAGCAGCTTACCTTTGCACCTGATTGCGCGTAGGAGCTTAAAATCAGCCGATGGCTCATCGACGAGCCACTAAAGCACATCCATACGCTCGCCGCGTTGATGCTCTGGCGGGCTTACTAAGGTTGCACGTTACTGCTTACCTGCCATCAAGGTGCCACGGTGGTAACGCTTTGCTGCGCTTTAGTCAGGTGGATTTACATTAGAGCTCCCTGCCTTATTGTGATCTGGTGGCTCATCGAAAGGCCGCAAGATTGCTAACTATGCATACCTGCATTAGGTTGTTAAAGCGTTAAGGTGCTGCCACGTTTTACACCTAAGCATACCTGACGCTTAAGCCATAAGTACTTAACTGTAGAGAATTGTTAGCGGCATGTATCACCTATAGCGCGGCGCTTAATCAGAAGGCGTGAATGTTGCACAGCTGCAAATCACCTTTAATATGCATAGCAGATAGGCTTTGGATATGCAACTTGGTTGCGCCTTACTGGCTCATCGAAAGGCCACCGACGCGAATTAAGCTCCAATCCACAAACGCGTCAAGCATCAAGCTGATTTATACGCGCCAACGTGCCAACGCGATGGCTCATCGCAAAGCACCATAAGCAAGGTATCTAAAGCTTGCCTAAGCACTCCTTTGCCCTTACTCTACCTTAGTTGTTATTCACTGGCTCATCGAAGGGCCACTGGCACAGCCTAAGCTTCACTGTCCATAACAATCAAGATGACCCATAACAGATTCTTCAGCAGTCCCGTTCACCGTAACTCACTTAGCGTGAACTTTTCTACGATGGTTTAAAGTATCATAAGGGTAGAAGAGTTTACTGGCAGAATGCGCTATGCCGGTAAATATGTTACTACGTTAACATTAAAACACATCAACATGCCATCTTAAAGCCCTTCACAAGGTCTAACAAGGGTTCTAATGCAAAGCTTTATGCACTTTTCCCTCCAATATATAGTGCTAATTTTAGGCGGCTTAAAAGGTGAACAAAGCTGACA
>CAYSWL010000158.1:0-4697 GCA_964434745.1 uncultured Candidatus Bathyarchaeia archaeon
TTGCTACTACTAATGTTAAAATTATTAAATAAAAAAGAGTCTTAATGAGGTCCAAGATTTTTCCTACAATAAGACTCTGCTTTTCTTTATTGTATTTCTAATTTTTTGATGCTTTGTTCATAATATTTATTAGTGAAGTTTTGGTCAAAGAACATAGACCTTTTAGTCATGTCAACTATTTCTGACTGAGTGAAATATTGCATTGACTTATTGAAGAATTCTTTATCTTCTTTTTCAATATGTCTTGGATACAGATCAATTAATGTATTAAGAAGCTGAAGAATATCATGAATTGCTTCATTTTTACCGTTCGCATAACTTTCTATAGCAATATCCAAACTCTTAACAGTCTTTCTTGCAAGGGCATGCTCCATAACTAGTTTAGTCATCATCTTTTTATCTGCGTCAGATAATTTCTTTTGAGACAACTCTTTAAAGAGAATGCCTTCTTCTTTGCCGTGATGATATTTATCTGCATATGCTCGGAAAAAAATTATTGATTGGGTAATCGTATTAAGTTTAACTGTTTGAGTTTTAGCAATTTGTTCTACTTCTTTTCTAATCAGGTTAACAAGGCGAAGAATTAAAGTATGTTCACTAATTAGTATATCAATTGGCAACATCTTTTTAGCACGCTTTATAGAAAAATATCTTACTTTTATTATATATTTTCTTAAAATAAGTTACTTGGTAAAAATTCTATTAGTGAATTATTGGTTCGGTTTGTTATATGCTCAGTATGAGTTAAAAATAATTTAGGTGAGCAAATGTATATTTATGGACTACACAATTTTTTGTAAGGTGACATTGTGGATTCTAAAAAAGAAATTAACACAATTGATGACTATGTTTCAATTTTTTCCAATAACATTAAAAGCATTTTGCAAGAGCTTAGGCGAGTAATTAGAGAAGCGGCACCTGAAGCAAAAGAAGTAATTAGCTATAAAATGCCTGCATATAAGCTGAATGGCAACTTAGTATTTTTTGCCGCTTATAAAGATCATATAGGCTTCTATCCTGGTCCTTCAGCTATCGATGCGTTTAAAGAAATATTAACAAAATATAAAATAAGCAAAGGTACAATTAGATTTCCTCTAAATACGCCTCTCCCATATGATCTAATAAAAGAAATAGTAAAGTTCAGAGTTAGAGAAAATTCTGCTAAGATAAAATAATATGTATGCCTTAAATTTTTATAAAACCTCATAGGTTGTAAAAAATAAGCACTAATTTAATAAATTAAATTTACCTTCACGAGTAATTTGAATTTTATCTTGACCAGTATGTTTAAAAGCAATTTTTGGACAATTAATGTATAGATAATTCAAATATTTATTTGCCTGCTTATTTGATAAAATATCTACAACAATTGCCTGCTGTATGTTTTGTTGTAATATTTTAGGAGGGCTTTTAGACGAAAAATAAATCCAAATTTGTTGTGTGCACTTTAATTTTTTTGCTTATATTTAGTAGTATTCAGATGTCTGTACCTTTAGTTGATAGTAAAATTATGCCAGTTGCAGATGAGGCTTACTGGATGCGGATAGCAAATAATGCTTGGCAGTATTTTCAGCCCGGTGCAGGTGTCAATACAAAAACAGGTCTCCATCAGGCCGGAGCGACCTTTAACTATTTCACACTTTGGGATCTAGGGGTTTATATTAATGCTGTTCTTGATGCGCAAGATATAGGTTTAATATCCAAAGGTGGAACTTGGGGCGCAGACTATCGGATCGATAAAATCGTTAATTGGTTAAAAACGATATCTCTTGGTCCAAAAGATGTACCCTATTTATGGTATAACTCTAATACTGGTGAACCTGGAATAGAATATGACGATGTTATAACTAATCCTTACGACTATGGATGCTTGTTGGTTTCATTGCACAGATTAAAATCTTATCGATCTGATTTAGTAAATACTATCGACTTTATAGTTAAAGAACATTGTAACACAACATATTTGGCTTTAAGAGTTCCTTCTAATTCAGATTACGAATATTTTCTAGCTAAAGGATTTGATTTTTTTGAGTATAACTCTACTAGCATTACAAAGGCAACTAACCTGCTTAACTACTGGGAGTCTGTAGAGAAAATTGATGTATATGGTATATCTCTGCCCAAAGCTACCCTTACCTGTGAACCTTTACTTTTGAGCATTTTTATCTTTGAATCTGACCCTCTCCTGAATAAGCTAGTATACAACGTGTATCAGGCACATGAAGCTCGTTATAACGCCACAGGGAAATTCACTGCAATGAGCGAAGGTAATACTGGATTGTTGCAACCACCTCACTATATATACGAATCAACAGTTACCATAGACGGAGATACTTGGGCTCTATGGCCTGAAACTATAACCCCAATAGCATACTTCAAAATAGCAGTGAGCTTTCTAGCATTATACAATACTTCTTATGCTCAACAGATGGTTTCATATTTTGAACCTAAACTATTGACATATGGTGGTTTATTTGTGCCTGCTTGCGGATACATGGATGGTATCGATGAAAATGGACGCATGGTAGAATCAACCACTGATAAGACAAACGGCCTAATAATTGCGGCTGCAACTTATGCTATTAATCAAATTAATGCTTCTAAAGTTTTGCCTGAGCCTTCATTATCACCTACACCAACAATAATTACACCTATAGATAGCCCAACTTCAACAGTCAATATTCAACCATCAAACGCTTCAGAATCTCCACAATACCCTACATATATAGATCAATCAGATAGCTATCTAACTGTTTTAGGTATAATATTTATCAGCGGCTGTCTTGCATTATCTTTGCTAATTACTATTCACTCAAAAAGAAAAGCTACAAAATTTAGTTCCAATGAACCAATTATCACTTAACAATAAGTGCAAAATAAAAAAATCATGGTAAAACTTATTTATTATACGTTTTCAGATGACTTAGAAGTTGTCTTGCATTAGATTGAAAAGTTTCTTTTCCTCTCTGTGCATGTGAAAGTCCATTGGTTTTAAGTATGTCCAATACGATGTGCGCTTGATGCTGCACCGCTTCTTTGCCGAACTCTTCAACTGTGGCTGCAGAAGTATAAAATTGCCCCTCTTTAATATTTAGCCTAATCATCGGTCTGCCTTTATACATGTAAACAATAACTCCATTTTCCTCTTTAAGCAGCAAATTCTCCATTTTCACCCTAGCTTTAATTAAGCTAGTTTTCAGCTGCTGCAAATTTAGATTAGTTACAAAAAACCGCCCAAGTTTATCCGCTTGCCAGTGCCTATTCATCACTCTTTTTTCACCTAACTTATCTTTTGATTCTTTATCAACCTCAATAGGCACAATCCTAACTAAGGAACCATCTTTTAACTCCTGTTTATTTTTCGAAATACCGTCATTCATAAGCAATCAACTTAACCCTAAACAAACCTATCCTAACTAGCCAAATAGAACATAAAAACTTTCACGAAATCAAGCAAAAAGAAATGAATTAATCTTTTTGATCTCTTAGCTAAGTGAATTATTATAGAACATAACATTAAAACAAATTTTTGAGTATTGCTGTTTAATTATGCAATATTTTCGAATGGGTTAAGCAAAAAGACCTTCAACTTGTTGATTAATAACTCAATAGTTCAATCCTTAAATCCCTGCAATTTACTTAATCAAACGTTGAGAAAATATGGATAAACGCGAAGCATTAGCAGTCTTACAAAAAATTCATGACTCATGCAAGAAGGGTTGGATAATAACTTGCATTTCATTAGATTGCCCTAGTTCACAAATATCTCAAGATAACTTCAATAATTACCAAATTAAAATGAAATGTACTCTTGATGAAAAATCAAAAAGCTGTCTTAGACCTATACTGGAACATCATAAGCTAGATTTGCATGAAGAAAACGGCTTTGTAACCTTATTTTCGAGAAAATAACCCTGCCGATTAACAAACTTTAATTCGTACAAGTAAAAATAAAAAGAATAGTTACTCTTCTATTCTATCTTTATCCATGACACATCTTTAGGTATGTCACGTGTGATTTCTGCCTGTAGCATGTCCGGCTCAGTTAATTTTCTGTTTATACACGGTTTATCGATGTTATTTGATAACAAATCTGTATTCGAGTGGTCTTTGTGTATGCTCATATGATCTTCTATGATAGCGATCATGTCAGCTAATGCCGGAACCATTTGAATTTGTTCTCCACATTCAGGGCATCTAATAAACTTGTTAATATGCTCCACATCTGCATTATCTACTTGAACATTTTTTATTGACGCATCCATACCACTCACCGTACAAACGTGTTGTGCTTTAAATGCATTAAAATATTCATAATATGCCCATATAGTGGCGTTAATTATGCTTGTTCACTTTTACCTATATAGATAAAGCGATATTGTATGATTATCGTATTTTTTGAACTAAAAAACCTGCAATTTACACATTTTGATGCAAAAAGTGCACAACACATCTTTCTCATTATTAGTTCTTTTATATAAATTATCAAAATTTTGTTTTCATAACTAACATTATGTGTTTTTAAAATTATCTTTTTTAATCATTGTTACCTACAAAGAATAAACTTGCAAATAAATTCGGGTGGCTTGAATAAGTTTGCATCATTAATTATTGTGATATTATGTGAAATTTATCGATGCCCACAAAAATACTGTCTACGTTTATAATAAAAAAGAAAATATTAATAGATGTATGGT
>CAYSWL010000159.1:0-4648 GCA_964434745.1 uncultured Candidatus Bathyarchaeia archaeon
GGCGCGGGATGGGGGATTTGAACCCCCGCGGCCTTTCGACCACAGACTTAGCAGGGCTCGCCCAAGCGCTGAGGCATCAAGAATCAGCGAAGCAACAGACAAGCTACTTTCTGAGTTCAAAGCGTTTTGCATGATTGACTTGCAGTTAACGGAAGGTACCGCTAAGACTCATAGAGCTAAAACCAGACGGTTCTTGGAGTGGCTCGCTATTAACAGGGCGGAACTAAACCAGAATACCATACGGGAATATCTAACACTGTTCAACGGTAAAAACCCCAACACCTATGCTAACGCACTGAAGAGCCTCAAAGTTTTCGTTAGAGATTTCTTGAAGAAGCCTGAGTTTGTGGAGTCTTTTAAATTTCCAAGCATCCCATTCAAGCCAAAGAATATACCAAGTAAACCTGAGATTCAAAGATTCTACCGAGCCCTTGATACATGGAAAGACCAGTCGCTTTTTCTGCTCTATGCAACAAGTGGATTAAGAAGACAAGAGGCACTTGACTTGGATATTGACGAATTGGATTTCAGTAACTGCATGATTAAACCTAAACCACACAATGGAAAGACAAAGCACACGTGGATTACATTCTTCAACAAGGAATGCTACGATTCAATAACTCGATACATATCTGACAGAAAAGACAGCAATCCAAAGCTTTTTCCGATGAGTCGAATAGACGAAGAGCGCTTATGGCATGATGCAATCGTAAAAACTGGATTACGGTTAACCCCGCAAATGCTCAGAGAGTTTTTCTGTAGTGAAATGGGTTCCCTTGGTGTGCAAGATCGTTATGTTGACGCTTTCTGCGGGCGGCTGCCTAAAAGCGTTTTGGCAAAACACTATAGTGATTTTTCACCAGAAAAGCTTGGCGAAATCTACCATAAAGTTGATTTAAGATTGATAAGCGATTCTTAGCTACCCATTTTTTAATCTTCGCAACTATATCAAATTGCAATCTTGCATTTCAAATCAAGAGAAAACTATGTGAAAAAATGTTATCAATACTGGCAATCCACAGGCGCCTCATATTTCCACAGTGTACACCTTATTTTCACCGCCAGAATCCCAGTAGATTGGGAATGTTACATCTTTGCCATTCCCATGAAGGACAAGAAGATTAGCCTCATCTGTTCTTACAATGTTACAAGCGTACGTGATGGGGCGAACACTCTCTTGACTGTTTAGTGGAATAGTATAGTCGCCAACTGTGAAATATAGGTGCCAAGGAGATTGACTATTCGCCCAAGATGAATATGCATCGATGTCGATGATAATAACGTATGTATTGTTATAGGCTAACGTAGTACTAACTGAGAGCTTGAAGATGGATGAGGGGAAAGAGCCGTCAAGTTCAATATGTGTGTCCGCATCGTACCAAGTCAGTAGAACGCTTCCAACCCGCTGCCCATTAGCCTGTATGTTAACGGTGCTGTCGGGAGCGTAGTTGGGATTTAATGCTGGGTCTGGGATTATCTTATAGCTTACTTCGAATGTTTGTTGCCAGCCCTGAGCTAACTCGTAAAAGGTATATGCTGTGCCGTCGTCGATGCTTAGCGTCAAGTTTGCAATCTCTTGCTTACCTATGTAGGTTATGGTTATGCTGCCGTCTATTACCCCCTCAGCGTACTTGGTTAGATTTCTCTGATATGTAAAGTCTGTAACCCTTGCCCTGTTTGGGTCTAAGAGTTCCCTCATATGGTCAGGTAAAGTAGGCGCAGGCGTTGGTTGATAGGGATGTGGTTTGCCGTAACTGTCAGCTAATTCGTTCTGCATATCGTAGTATTGGTAGATGTCTACTCCGCTTTTGATTCCTTCCTTATGCCACCAATTCTGCAATTCATTCTTTGCAGCTTCATAGGCTTCATCTATCGCTCTGGGGGCAACGATATAGTACCCATAGGCGTACTCAACTGCACTGACGGTTATTATGATGGCAATTATAACAGCGATTATCTTAAAGTAGTCGGACTTATCTAATGGCATTGCTCAAATCCCTGCTTTGCGATTAGCTCATTTATAGTCATTGTTTATTACACTCAATTTTGAATTTTATTTAATTAACTGTGCTTGCTGTTATTTAATTTTTAACATTAGTTAAGTTAACGTAACGATTTATTAGTGAAAGCATGAGACTAGTTGACCGTGTAAAAAAATGGTAATAGAAAATATGTTAAAAATGGTTCATAACCCGAATAAAGAAATTCTCCAGCGAACAACCAAATATGACATAACAGAAGAGAATTGGATTTTTCAGTTCGCCCAGTTCGTTACCCAACAGTGGATTGAGCGATATAGAAAAGAACCCCGAAATGACTTGTACGAAAAATCTGAAATCTCAGAAGAAGAAAATACCTTTAACAAAATTGTGGGTATATTTGGGGAATGCATAGTTAATGGTGTTCTTGACCAATTCCAAATCCCGCATGTTTGGGCTAACCCGCTCTATCCGCGAGGAGATGACACTAGAGGTAACGTCAAGTGGGATCAATTAATTGAAGGGATCACCTTAGAAGTAAAGACAATCCCGCCGTTCAGAAAATATGAAAATTTGATAATTGATGAAGAGAGCAATATGCGCTGTGATTATGTTGTTGGGGTGCAATTATTTATTGAAGAACCTAATACCCTAAACTCTTATGGTGCTGATGCTTATCAATTAGAGCATATTAAACGAATTAAATTTGCGAGGCTTGTTGGATTTCTATTAAAAGATGATGTGGAAAAACTCGAATGTAAAGATCACTATGGTAAAGGAGATTGCCGAAAAAAACTGATAAATGCCTTAAGACCCATGAACTTATTTTGGGCTACCTTTCTCCCCTATAGCGTAAATAAAGAGTATCTAAAACTGATAAGGGATATTATCGCTAAAAATACGGAGATTAATTGCAATACGGACATCCAACCATAAGCCACCATAACTTGACATATCGAGGGCATTGTTATAATGCGTTGGCTCTCGCTGGAACTTTACTGCAACACCGTTTTATCTGCATGGCATGAAGCAGCCTTGTGTTGCTGCGCTGTTCAGCCAAGAGCCAGCGCCAAGCTTTGACGCTGCACTTCGCTACCGCTACAACTCTTTTTGGATTGCGCTATCACTACAAGGGTGCGGTTAAAAGCAAGTAAAACAGCCGTATCGTAAATAGTAATAAACAATTCTCCTTGCACTAACAAGAAAAGTATACCTTTTATTTTATACATTTTATAATAATAGTGAAAGTAAAGGCGTATGGGTACCCCTTAATGCAAGGAGAATTGAATCTTAAGGCATAATACTCACATGTAGTAATTAGCGTTTGATGCAGTTCTCAGAGCCTATGGTATCGCTTGATGTAGCAGTATTAGAGTGCTTGTTGCAGTGAATGGTCACCGTCGTGAATATGTCAATTTCATACCTATCACGTGAAGTAAAACCGTTAAAATATACATTAATATGTGCATAAAACCGTAAAAACCGCACATAATGAGTGTTCAGTTCCTGACCTGCGTTTCCACTGGAAACTCAGGCGGAGTGTCCTGCGCTGTCAGTTGAGCTATCCAACGATGTTACTGCACTAAAACAGCAGAACAGTCAATTAAATCAGTTTAAAAGGCTTAAGCAGTGTTTAAGACAGAGATAGATAAAGGGTTTTTGTGAGTTTATTTATATATTCATGGCATTGCTGGCTCCTGCTGTTCCCTGCACACTGTGGAGTTAGCGAAGCCAAGAACCTTCGCTGGAAATACTAAGAGCCTTAAGTTGACGGGTGCGAGCAAGAACAACAAAGAACCTGCCTGTAGCAGCGAGCTATGGCAAAGGTTTAGCGCTCGGCACTATAGCCACTCACCCATAAATCCCGATTGGGTTATTATCCATCCACTCTCCAAGATTTCAACAACTGACATAGTTAATTAGTGGTGTTTTATCCAGATTTGAGTCCCATCCAGATTTTCAATTTGCGGGGGTGTTTTAGCCGTATTCTGCGTTAAAAGGCTTAGAAATTGACATAAACCTGAAATAAACAACAGAGAGAGGGTTATTTGCCTTGGTGATGCGCTACTTTGTGCAAGCTATTGGCTAAAAGAAATCCACAATAAAGACATATATCAATGTATATACAATGATATAGCGGTGATATGTCGTGAGTAAAAGGAAAATGACAACTATACGCATAGACTCTGAAGTACTCGAAAAGGCACATGACTTAGGGCTTAATGTCTCAAAGATTGCTGAAAACGCACTGAAAGACGCAATAGACCGCATGGAAAGACCTAAAACACCAGCAGACAGTGGAAACTTGCAGAAAGTTGAAGTGGCGCGGGATGGGGGATTTGAACCCCCGCGGCCTTTCGACCACAGACTTAGCAGGCCTGCCCCATACCAGGCTTGGGGAACCCCGCACGCCGTTTTAAAATGCTGCTTGACTGGTTTACGCCAAACATATTACTATTGCTAAATTAAACCTTTCTGGCAAATTAACTCATTGGTTTTAATTTGAAAAAACATATGAAAATTTGTACAATTGAGAAATTTGGAAAATCAAAGTTGGGGCAATGTTTGCGCTTCAGTGTTTATGTGACAACCGCAGGCATTTCTGGTTATCGTTAGCATGACCCAGTGGTGGCTAGCATGACCAGCCGCGTTTTTGAGATGCGTGACGG
>CAYSWL010000160.1:0-4613 GCA_964434745.1 uncultured Candidatus Bathyarchaeia archaeon
CCTTCCTTAAAGAAGTCTTTAATTTTTGGCCAGACTGCTTTTTGTCCTGAATCAGTTAGAAGGTACATTTTAATTGTTCCCTTCTGTGCAGCTTCTTCAAGAGAAAATAGGGTTTCGCCTGGAACCCAGCCATCTTTTACAGCTAGCTCATAAGTTTCAGGAAATTGCGTGCTTTGTCCAATGATGACTTTGATTCCGTTATCTCTCATGTTAAGGGCTTGAGCACGCCCCTGAATACCATAGCCCAATACTGCAACAACCTCATCTTTCAATACTGCCTGGGCTTGCTCAACAGTAAACTCTTTTCTTGTAACGACGTTTTCCTTAACGCCGCCAAAGTCCATTTGTACCATTGTAATTCCTCAAAGAAAATTATGGTGTCAGCAGAGATAATTAAGAATTGTCCTTCAAACGAACTTAAAAAATGAAAAAAGCGTGAGTGTAGCCTTAAAATTTTAATTCATCGTGGATAAAGCAGTCATTATAGAAAAGGTCTAATAACTGCCCAGAGCTACATGTTATCAGCCACAATGTTAGGAGGAACATATTATGCCTTCACTAGCTAAGAAAAACGCAGCAAAAAAGAAAAAACATGAAGAAAAAACCGGTAAAGCAAAATAAATATAGTTTTTGAGTTTACTCGGTTTTAATTTGTTGCCAAAAACGGGCAACTAAGAACCTATATGAATTCCCAGAGAGGTGTTCATTTTTCTAATAAGTTAACAATTGTGTTAGCCGAAATACTGTAAAATAAAGTTTAGAAAATACCAAATACTAGTTAAAGGATTATTACTCTATAATTAATATGTGTGTTCCACAATAGTATTATTGAGGTAAAATATTTTGCTTTTAGCAAACCAAGAAACCTCAAAAAAATCAAAACTACCTACTCAGGTAAGAGTTTCAATAGGCTCAGCAATAATTATGGGACTTTTAGAGGGAAAGCTTGATGCAGAACCTACAACAGCATATCTAATGACACATAAGTTAGGCAGATGTACTGCTAACTGTGGGTTTTGCCCACAAGCCAAAAATAGCCAAAGCAAAACAGAATTACTATCTCGAATTTCATGGCCTACATTCTCAACTCAGACAGTTATGGGGCAAATTAAGAATACTTTTGATTCAGGAAAAATTGGGCGGGTATGCATTCAAGCGCTAAATTACCCTACAGTGTTTGATGATTTATCAGCCCTTGTAATGGCAATAAAACAGCATGCTGAAATTCCTGTTTCGGTTTCATGCCAACCTTTAAGCATAAACAATTTACGGCAGCTAGAACAGGCAGGTATTGACAGATTAGGTATAGCTGTGGATGCAGCAACTCAAAAATTATTCGAAAAAGTTAAAGGGTCAGGAGTAAATGGTCCATACAGCTGGCCAGATCAATTTAAAAATTTATATGAAGCAATTAAAGTTTTTGGAGCAGAAAAAATTACCACACACTTGATTATTGGGTTGGGCGAAACTGAAAAGGAAGCAGCCCAATTCATACAAGAATGTATGAATTTAGGTATTTTACCAGTACTTTTTGCATTTACACCTATTCGAGGTACAGCGTTTGAGAAAAAGTCTCAACCAATACTTGCAGGGTATAGGCGTATACAAATAGCAAGGTATCTGCTTGTTAAGCATTTAATACAATTTAAAGATATGACATTTGATAGTCAAGGTAACATATTTGATTTTGGGATAGAAGAGAGAACCGTATCGCAGATAGTAGAATCAGGAAAACCATTTCTTACTACAGGCTGCCCAAGTTGCAATCGACCATTCTATAACGAGAAACCAAGCGGACCTATCTACAACTACCCTCGAAGCCTGTATCCAGAAGAGATTATTGCAATAAAGCAGCAACTAAAAATTAATTAAAATAAAAAAAAGAAAAATCAAAAAGAAGACGCCTATGTTGTTACTGGCGTTATGGATTTTCCACCTTTGCCTGGCGGTGGCAACTTGGGTTTTTGTCTTGTTACTTGTTCGACAACTCGCCAGAATTCAGGCATATCTAAACCTTTCTGCAAATCGCGAAGTAACTTTTTGACTTGATAGAATGTCATTTGGGCTTCGCCTTTGTCAAGGCTTTCTTGCGGACCTCGTACATGTCTAAGAATTTCATCCATTTGACGTGCTGAAGCGCGTATGCCAGCCTTCTCTAGTAGGCTTTGCAGTAACGTTTGGCCAGTGTTTCTTCCAACGAACAATGAAGTTTCACGGCCAACAATTTCAGGTGGGAAAGGCTCGAACATAAGAGGATGTGCAAGCATACCTTCCACATGTTCATCAACTTCATGTGCAAAAGTGGTGTCGCCAACTATAGGTTTATGGAATTGTATTGGTAATGCGAAGGATTTTTCTGCAAGCTGCGCAAGACGATAAACACGTTCCATGTCAACTCCGGTATCAATGTTGTAGAGAAGTTCTAGTGTTGTCACGACTTCTTCAAATGGGGCTAGTCCAGCGCGTTCACCAAAGCCAATGAGGCTTGTATGTAAATATGTTGCGCCTTCTTCTACGGCCGCAAGGGTATTTGCAGTAGCCAACCCGAAGTCGTTATGGCAGTGAACCGAAAGGGGTATTTTTTGCTTAACTTCATTTGAAAGTCCATCACGCACATGCCCTATAAGATAACGCATAGCTAGTGGTCTAATGAATCCCACTGTGTCAGCAATAGCTAATTTTGATGCACCAGCAGCTGCTGTAGCTTCAAATATTTGCAGAATATCTTCTAGTGGAGTTCTAGTACCGTCGGAAAGAACAAAATTTACAGTTAAACCGTGCTTTTTAGCGTAACTGACGCTTTCTACTACACGTTTGAGATGTTCTTCTTTGGTGCTTTTGAGTCTGTACTGGAGGTTTAAGCCATTGAATGGGGTTTCAATGTTTATTTCTTTCATGCCCACTTCCATACAGGCATCCACATGGGCTTTGGTTGCTGCCGATGAAGCTGTTAGCTTGGCGTGTTCAAAACTTTCATTTACAATACGTTTAACACTGCGTTTTTCTTCTTCAGATAAACCTGGAAAACCAATATTTATGGCACTTATTCCAGTTTCATCCATCATCTTAGCAAGCTTAACTTTTTCAACGTAAGTCAAAAACACTGTTGGCGCTTTAATGCCTTCACGGAAGCTCTCATCTACCATGTAGACGCGGTCAGGCAACTTTGGGGGCAGATTCTTGCGGAGACGATTATAATTAGCAATTAATCCTTGAGCTTCCAATTTTTTAAATATGGTCTTCCTCATCTATCTACACAGTCCAATAAATACGCAAATCACTCATGGAATAGTTCACGAGCAATTATTTAAAATTTGCATAATATAAATGGTACAGAATTCATAGTACTTGGGGCTGGAAAATAAATGATTACAATAACATCTTTGCTTAGCCAGTTCAATGTATATATCTGGTTGTAGATATTGTCAAGAAATAGTTATTGAGGATAGAAAATAGTGAATACGTGGCGTTTACTCAAACTTGAGGCGAAAAACGCGTTTATGAATATGGCGATTGATGAGGCCATTTTACTTGCGCGCAAGGCAAATGATGTACCAGATACTTTACGGTTTTACAGTTGGAAGCCTTCAGCAGTTTCTATTGGGCGCTTCCAGAAAGTTGAAAATGAGGTCGATATAGATGAGTGTCGTAATTCAGGTATAGATATAGTTAGACGGATGAGTGGCGGTGGAGCGGTATATCATGACTCTGAAGGTGAAGTAACTTATAGTGTGATTGCTCAAACTCAGGCTATTGGAGCCCAAGACGTCGCTGAGGTATACTTGCGAATATACTCAGCCATAAGCGAAGCTTTGCGAATTATTGGTATAACTTCGGACTATAACTTAGGAAATGCGAAAAACTGCCCTAATCTTACTGTAAACGGTAAAAAGATATCTGGCAGTGCGCAAGCTAATAAATGTGATATTGTTCTTCAACACGGCACGTTACTTCTAGAGGCAGATTTGCAAAAAATGTTCAAGTTTTTACGTGTACCTTGGGCAAGTACGCGTGAACAAATCGTAGAAGTTGCCAAAAACAGGATCACTAGCATTCATAATGAATTGGGGCATGCTCTCACGGCTGAGACAGCGATTAATGCAATTGCACATGGCTTCCAAGTAGCCTTAAATATTCAAGTTGTTGAAAACGTGCAGTCTCTTGAAAGTAAGTTAACCTCTAAAGAGCAAGAACTTGCCAAAAAGCTCTATGAAGAAAAATATTTAACAAAAGAATGGAATTTTAGCGGCAAAACAGTTTGACTTATTAATGGATTTTCTCATGTTTCCATCGTATACCTTGCACAGTATCTTCTATTACGATACCCATTTCTTTTAGTTGCTGACGAATTTGATCGGCAGTTTTCCAATCTTTAGTTTTGCGTGCATCTTCACGTCTTTTGATAAGTATTTCGGCTTCTTTTGGCAGTACTTCTTCTGTTGGTTTAGGGATTACTGCAAGTACAGTATCAATGTCTTCTATGGTACTTCGGATGCGTTGGGCTTCAATTTTACTGATTGTATTTGAATCTAACATGTTGTTTATGTCTCTAACGAAATCAAAAAGTGATGCTAACGCAATACTGATATTCAAGTCATCATTCATAGCATCTC
>CAYSWL010000161.1:0-4570 GCA_964434745.1 uncultured Candidatus Bathyarchaeia archaeon
ACGTCACCATTACTTATGTATTAGCCAGTATATTGTCCCTTTTCACCTTTTCTATGTTTCCGCTCTAACTTGGAGCTTGGATGGTTGAATTCTCTTTGAAATACCGAAATATTAAAAGAATTCAACATTAATGAATGACATTAAACTTACGGGATGAGGCTACTGTTGTCTGAAGTCACTTCTACTCCAACTCCCACAGAATGTGTTACTCCACCAGTAAGCAGCACTGTTGCAGGATTTGTAGAGTTATTACGAAACGCTTTCAACTTAGATCAATTTACTAGTGAAGCTATTGTATCAGTAACAATTTTCTTTACTGCACTTCTTATCGCGTGGGTTGGTAATCAGATTTTTGAGAAATACTTTTCCAAATTAACCCAGAAGACAAGCTCAAATTTAGATGACAAAATTCTTCATAACGTTAGAACGCCCATTTTCTTAGTTGCCATTTTAATTGGCTCCTATTACAGCTTAGATACACTATCTATTCTTGCTCCACACAGAGATCTAATCTACAAAATATTTATTGTAGCCCAGATATTAGCAGTTGCCTTCATGCTGGTCCGTATAGCTTCTATACTAATTGCCTGGTATGGTGAACGGCGAGCAAAGCAGGATATGGCTGTTAGCAATCACCTTCTTTTCGTATTTAATAAAATAATTCAATTTATCATCCTTGTCGGTGCAGTGCTAGCTATACTGTGGGCATTCAACCAAAATCTGTCTAGTGTGGTAGTTGGTTTAGGTGTAGGTGGTATAGCCATTGCATTAGCCGTCCAAAGTACACTAAGTGATGTCCTTAGCGCCTTCTCAATTTATTTTGACCGCCCATTTGAAATTGGCGACTTCGTTGTAATAGGTGATAATGCTGGAACGGTTACAAAGATAGGAATAAAATCAACACGTATTCAACTATTGCAAGGTGAAGAACTAGTAATTCCAAATCAAGTTCTAACATCCTCGAATTTAAGAAATTTCAAAAAACTAACAAAGCGACGTATAGTTTTCTCAATAGGTGTACCTTTTGACACACCTTTTGAAAAGCTCAAGAAAATACCTGACCTAATTGCGGATGTAATCAAGAACATACAACTGGCACAATTTGATCGTGCACATTTCCAATCATACGGTGACTTTAGTCTACGGTTCGAAGTAGTTTATTATGTAACTGTCTCTGATTACGCTAAATACATGGATGTTCAGCAAGAAATCAACCTAGGCATCAAAAAAGCATTCGAAAAAGAAGGCATACAAATTGCTATCCCAACGCAATCTATATTCCTAAACAAAAAAATCGATTAGAAAAATCTTTTTTTTATTTACTGTAACAACTTACCAATGCAAATTTTATGCTATGTATTGCATATGTAACTTATTTTTTTACAACTAAGACATTACAGTAAGCATCAGCAGCTACATTTTTTGATACGCTCCCTAGTATCATAGATACTCTGCTGCCTAATCCACGGCTTCCTACTACGATTAAATCAAAGTGCTCCTGTTTAGCTATTAACAGCAGAGCTTTTGCAGCATTTGAATTATTCACCATTAATGTGTCAAATTTTATCTGTTCTTTTTCAAGTTCTTGCTTAGCCTCATTAATTGTAGTTTCAGCTTTCCTTTCTTTGCCTTTATCATATACTGTGACTACTTTAACAAATCCTGAAAATCTGCTAGCTATGCTAATTGCTTCCGCTAAAGCTTTCTTTGACTGTACTGAACCATCAATACCCACTAAAATTCTCATTTTATCAAACATGTAATATCCCCATCAACAATGACAACCAACTAGATACACCCAAAAGTCACATTTAAACTCCTTCCTCCCTATCTTTTTGCTTCTAAGATACATTAGTAAAACTGTAAAAATTTTTCAGAGACTACTTTTCGGTAGCTTTTTGTACTGCTTGATGCGCTATAGAGTAAAAACTAAATACTGAACCGATTAATAGCAGTTAAATTGAGGTTATTAATTATGGAACAAAACGCAACTCCTTCACGCAGACAACGCGAGGAATACTCAGGTTCCCCTGCGCCATTTGCAACCTTTCTATTTCTCGGATTGTTATTTGTAATAGCTGCAATTATAATTCAACCTAATCTGCTTTATTTTCTATTTATCGGTCTTGCAGTAGTAATGTTTCTTTTATTGCCTGCCACCGTTGCTATAAATAAAGAATGGGAAGAGGCTATAATACTTCGTTTAGGGAAATTTCAGCGCCTTGTTGGTCCAGGCTTCTTTTTCAAATGGCCGCTAATAGAAATTTTCCTAAAACAAGATAAACGGATCATTACTTTAGATGTTAACAGACAAGACGTAATGACTAAAGACAACATAAGTGTCGGCATAGATGCTGTAGTTTTCGTAAAAGTAGTAAGTACCAAAGACAGCATAGTTAACATACAGAACCTTTGGAATAGCGTCATGAAAAATGCTCAAACAACTATGCGCGATATTGTTGGTAATGTTGAGCTAGATGAGCTTCTAACTCGTCGCGAAGAAATTGCAAATCGCATTGAAAAAGTTGTTGAAGAAGAAACCAGCGATTGGGGTGTTGAAATACAATCAGTGAAACTTCAAAACCTCGAACTACCTGAAGATATGAAGCGGGTAATTGCCCGACAAGCTGAAGCTGAACGTGAAAAACGAGCCGTCATCATCAAAAGTGAAGGCGAACTTACTGCCGCAGCTAACCTAGAAAAAGCAGTCCAAGAAATGAGCAACCGCGCTATGTATCTGCGTACTCTCTCAAGCTTAGAAGATATCAGTTACGACCCAAGCAATACCATAGTTTTCGCATTACCTTTAGATACAGTCAAAGGTGAAATTACCGGTTTAACAGCACTGGCAAAAGCATCCCATACAGAACAAACAAACCCTCAACGTGAAAGAGGCCACGAAAGAACGAGGGATAAAGCTAGATAAAAATGTCCAAAATACCCTCTTTTCTTCTTCTCAATTAAACTTACTAAATCAGATAATAAGGTTAAACCAAATACACATTTATTTATGGCAAATAATCAATATCAAACTATGCGTTTTAAAAATTACCTTCCTACCTACTTGATTGGCTTTCCGAATTTGTATTAGCATTTGTATGGCTATCCGCAGAAATATTGCTATTTTTAGGTTTCTTTGAAAAAGGCCATTTCGTGTTTTCATTTTTATACTTTTTTCGAGCTCTAAAATCTATGGTCAGCATGAAAACATACGGCAATGAAAGGTAAAATAAGGCAAATATTGGATTGGTAAACCAACCGGCATATGTTATAATAGAATCACTTAAATTGAAATGTAAAAAGTAGTTCAAGCTGTCAATTACTATAAACGCTGATAAAGTTAAAACTAAACACACAATAAACTGAGCAATAATACTTCTGCTTTTGCCAAGAATTATAGATGGAATTGCTGAAGATAAAACAAACACCCAAGCAAAAGCGTAAACAAAAACAATCATATCCACTCTAGTATATAGCATAGACCACATATCTGGAAGAATCGTTTCAATTGACCCTAAAACGGTTTTAACAGCAGTCTCCGTGAAAAGTTGATAACTAACCATAAGGGTCCATGCAACTGAAAGATACGCCGGAGCAATCAGCGCAGCTCTTACCAACTCAGTCACCAATCACAATTTAGTTCTACCTGATAATAACTCTTTCTTAAGACCATCATGCCGATAAAATAAGTCTAAATATTGATTATGTATTCAAACTTTTGTTGTTCAAATACTCTTGGTTAATAATATAATAAATAGTTCTATTTTTATCGCATTATTTGATAATTAGGTAGAAAATTTTGTTGATGTTAAACTTTAGTTTGCGTTCATCACAAATTTAAATCTCTTTTACTATTAATCTGTTGGTAATTGAGGTATTGACATGAAATACGCCCTTTTATACATGGATGCTGATGGTAGTTCACATTTCAAGGATGTTGAAATTGAGTTAGATTCTGTTAATTTTGCTCCTCCCGCTCCACCGGTAGAACTTTCAGAATTTATAGCTGCTAGCAGGTTTGTGTTCTTCAAAGTTCCTTCAGGCTGGTTCGGCGACTGGCATCCAGCTCCCAAACGTCAATTCTTTTGCTGTTTAACCGGTGAATTTGAGCTCACTACAAGTGATGGCGAGAAACGTCTATTTCGCCAAGGTGATGTTTTTCTCCTAGAAGATATTAAAGGTAAAGGTCACCAAAGTAAAGTCCCAAGTAAAGAAGACTTTGTTGCAGCAGTTATACAGATAGCACCTTAAATACCAAAAACAGGTTCATAACCAAAATATGTTTGGTGCGGTCGTCGGGATTTGAACCCGAGATCATTAGCTTGGAAGGCTAAAGTCCTAAACCAGACTAGACGACGGCCGCCCATAGTTTTCTGGATATTTCCATATTCTCTGCTTAATTTAAGTTTATCTGGGCAAAGTACTCTAAACATCTTCTTGAATAATTAATTGAATGCCAAATAGTGTTTAGCAAAGCAGATGTCAAAACAAATCTATGTTCTATTAGTCACTTATGTACTACTGTTTATCTATTGATAGGAATCCACTTTTCTTGCTTTTCCTTGGTGTT
>CAYSWL010000162.1:0-4560 GCA_964434745.1 uncultured Candidatus Bathyarchaeia archaeon
TACATATCTAGTTGCAGAAAAATTTTAATGCCGGCCAAGTGGTAATGACTGGTAGTGACCTGTTTATGTTAGTTGTTGGTATTTGTGGAAGCCCAAGGCAGGAATCAACCGAGTACATAGTGAAAGAAGCATTACGTATGCTAGAAGAAAAAGGGTTTAAAACGAAATTTTTCTCTGTAAGAGGAAAACATATTGAATTTTGCACGCATTGTGATTTCTGTTTATCATCATATGAATGTACTTTCAAAGATGATATGGAAGAAGTATATGCATTACTTAAGGAAGCACAGGGCATCATACTTGCAACACCAGTATATAATGGTACAATAAGTGGCCAGATGAAAGCCCTGATGGATCGAACTCGAGCAGTAGTTGCAGGAGATGAACATTTCTTCAAAGGTAAAATAGGCATGGGTATAGCCACAGGTGGAGATCGTATGGGAGGACAGGAGATGGCGTTAACACAAATCCACACATTCTATATCCTTAATGAAATGATTCCTGTAAGTGGAGGATTCTTTGGTGCAAATTTGGGCGCTACTTTTTGGACTAATGATACTTTAGAGGATGCAAAAAAGGACACAGAAGGCTTTAGAAGTTTAAAGAAAACAGTAAAAAGATTCGCTGAGTACCTTAATCAGTGTGCAGTTAAAGAGTAAGGAGAAAAGATCATGTCAGGTACAGAAATTAAGAAGAAAAAGGTCGCATGGGGCATATCAGGTGCAGGAGATCGAATAGCTGAACAGATTGAACTTATGAAAGAACTCAAACAAGAATACCAAGATACTGTGGAAATCCAAGTATTCGTTTCTAAAGCAGGAGAGACCATGCTAAAATTTTATAACCTTGAAAACTCTGTTAAGCAAAACTTCTCAAAATACATGGTAGAAATGAACGCAAATTCACCATTTCTTGCAGCATGGCTACAAAGTGGCAGGTACGAATTTTTATTAATTGCACCAGGATCATCAAATACTGTCGCAAAAATTGCCAACTGTATCGGGGACACTATGCTAACAAACGCTGCAAGCATGGCTCTTAAAGCATTCAAACCAGTCTACATCAACCCTGTAGATTACGAAGAGAAAATACTCTACACCAAATTGCCTAACGGCAAAGACCTAAAACTACGCGTAAGAAAAGAAGATGCAGACCAAGTCCGAAAACTTAAGCAAATGGAAGACATGCATGTAATACCTGAACTTCAAGAAATCCGCAACCTCTTCAAAGAAAAATTCGGCAATGCAAAACAATAAGTGTCAACATATTGGTTATAATAAACTGGGAAAACTACCTGTTAACAATACACCAACAAATAGCCCCAAGGATAGCCCTATAAAAATTGGAAGCGGCAACCCAGGGGACATACCCTTCTTCTCCAAAATTAAAAACGTCAGATAACTACCTAGTAAAATGCCAATAAGCCCTGCAATAGAGGCATAAAAACCAGCAGGATAGGCAAAATTAAAAAGCAATATTCCAGTAAGCACCGAATAAAATACTAAATCACCCAAACCCATTTGTATGTCCATAAAAGAGAAACTTAAACCTTTAAGTTGATCTATACCGGAATTCGCAATTTTTCCAACTGGTCCTTTATAGACCGCTAATATATCATATAGAGCCAAAAATATGAGCAACAACAAGGCACTTACGAAAGGGATAGCATTACCTAAAAAGACACCTAACGCGCCACCTAAACTAAGAACAGTTATGTTACGAATCTGCTCACCTAACCGAAAAATTGCAAGATCACCGATTACTGTCACAGTAACAGATAATACCACAATAAGCAAAATAGAATCTGTAAAGCCAGATAAAAGTATAGATAGATAAATCATTGACAGTAAAAAGAACGCAGCAGACATCGCAAAACCAATCAGAAAACCAATTAGTTTACGACTTTTCCATTTGAGAAGCAGATACATCAAAGTAGCACCAAATGCAAGAAGAATAACAAAGTAGAGAGCATTGCTAAAAGGCCCAGCAGGATCACTTTCTTGAAATGGCGTAACTGTCAAGGTTGGTGCTTGAGGAGAAAGCAATAAAGAGGCACATAACAACCCAAACAGTAGGCTTGCTAGTATTGGAACCAAGAAAACTAGTCGCGCATTAAAATTAGATGATTCATCCAACAATAAATCCTTCACTAAACTATAATATAATAATAGGATTATAAATAAAAAAATAGTTTTTCAAACTAACTTGGATTATAAGCCAAAGCCTAGCCCAGCAAGACCACCTGTCAATATCAGACTAGATATGACATAGCCTAGAATTGCACCTGGACAAAGGAAAGGTAACCCGGCTTGCGGTTTGCCTTTAATGACAAATGCCATAAGTGCTGTAAAACCTACTAATGTGCCAGCTATTACTGATAAACCGATTAGGAAACCGTGTTCAGGAATATTATAAAATGCAGCTACAGCTAGTATGCCCGGAATAACGATGTCGCCTACACCCATAAAGAAGGCGTCACGTTTCTCACCATCTTTCAGTTTTTCTTTAAGAGTTTTGCTTTCTTTGACTAGTGAGTAATCAAGAGTTTTGGGTATGACAAACAATATAGGTAGCTTCAACTCGATAAGAGTATCTGCTAAATCAATCATATGCTTTGTTTTATAAACCGATATAGCATCGTATGCTGCCATGGCAATTAGTAACACAATCACCATGAGAACTGCTAAAGATATACCAAGCATAGCTACTGCGCCAATAGCTGTGATAATGCCGCTTATGTCAACTACATACCACTCAGGATACTTGAATAACAAAGCAACAATTATTGAATTCAACACAACCGCAACGCCGATAGACCACTCAACCGGCAATACAAATGCCAACAAAGGATAAAATACGTAAACGCCTAGCAACCCGGTAGAACCTAAGAATATTGCCTGAATAATTCTAGTCTTGCCATATTTTGCAATTATTAAAATGGCTGCAGTAAAAACAATTAGAACTGAAAAGAAGAACACTAGGTTCATTGGATCTTCAGCGTCAACAAAAGCAACTTCGCCTGCTGCCGCAAATACACCTGCTAGCCAGAAAGCCATCAGATCAATTACAACAAATAGAGTACCCATAATAATCATGGGTAAAGCGGCAATTAGCTTAGACTTAGATTCCATAGCCTTTTAAAAAAGGGCGCTTCCTATTTATGGATATTCCATACTATAAAATAAAAAAGAAAAGTATAGACCTAGGAAAATAGGTCACGTTTTTATTGTTTTATATTTCGTAGGTTTCGCCCGTTCTTGGCGCTACTGCATCTAATCCCAGTTCACTATTAGCCCACTTAGCGAGCAATTCACAGTTAGCTTCTTCTCCATGTACCGCGAAAACTTTGGGTTTGCCACCTAAACCACGTAAAATATCTTTTAACTGTGTTGCACCACTGTGGCTGGAAAAATCAAAATGTTTTACTTTGGCTTTGATCTTACGCACTTTTCCATCGATTGTACACATGCCGGTCTCCATTAATTGTCTACCTGGAGTCCCGGGAATTTGATAACTAACTAAGAATACGGCATTGTTGGCTTTTTTACCTACTTTACTGATGTAAAATTGGGACGCACCGCCTTTAAGCATACCAGCAGGGGAAATAATCACGCCGGGGTTGCGCAGTGCTCTGCGACGGTCACGCCAGCCTTCTACCCATTCTACCGAGTGCATAGCGTCAGTAAATAGCTTCGGGTCACGCAAAAACTCTTTGTTATTCATCATTACCCTACTTGCTTCTCTGGCCATTCCATCAAAAATTATTGGGTACTCAAAGTGGTTACCAACTAGGGTGCATGCAACTTCTTGAGCTCGACCTACACCGAATGCGGGAATAAGTACAATTCCGCCTTTTTCAACTACTTCAGTACAAGAATCGACAAAGTCTTTTTCAACGTCTAGGCGAGGCAGATGGTCAGCGTTAGCGTAGGTACTTTCTATGATTATTGCATCTAGATCTTTGTAGTCTATTTTTGCACCTTTAAGTAGTTTAGTATCTTCAGCGTTAAAATCTCCTGTAAAGAGCAACTTTTTTCCTTCACCAGTAATGAGCACTGATGAGCTACCGGGGGTGTGACCGGCATTAAAAAGCTGAAAACTCATATCACCAACTTTTTCTGTTTCGCCATAATCAAGGTGGGTATTGTTACGCACCATAGTTTTTAGTTCTATATACTCAAAAGGCAAGTAGTATCCAGATAAATGGATAAAATCTTGTATAAGCAGCTGGGTTAGCTCCAGATTCAACTCGTTTGTGTAAAGAGGACGTGTGCCTTCAATATAGAAGATGGGTAATGCTCCTGAATGGTCAAGGTGGCTGTGTGTAAGAATAAGAGCGTCAATATCTTTTGGTGAAACATGCATGGGGAATCCTGGCTCGCGCCCTAGCATAACCCCGTAATCTAGTAAATATTGGGTCTTCTTAGACTTTACAGTAATGCCGATTCGGCCAACTTCGCGGGCGCCGCCCAAAAATCCAATCTGCAATCAATTCAGTCCTTCTATTTGTAAAGTATCGCGTTAAACATGAAGAATCGCTCTTTTAAAAACGTATTGACT